>DATJAA010000021.1:0-9902 GCA_035516815.1 Acidimicrobiia bacterium
CGCGACGACGATCAGCGCGCCCAGCGCGCCCGCGAGGACCAACGGCCGCGGCCGGCGCACGATCGGCGCAGCCAGCGCGGCGCCGACCCCGAAGAGCCCTGCGAGCACGACGGCACTCGCCGGATCGGCGCGCTGGGGGACCAGCCAGGCGGCGACCAGCGCCACCAGCGCACCCAGGAGCGCGAGCGACGGCCGGGACACAGAACGGCGGAGCAGCGCACCGGCACCGAACGCGGCCACTGCCGCCAAGCCGACCGTGAACGGCGTGTTCGTCGACGGCTCGTATGTGAGCGCGATCAGGAGCCCGAGCACACCCGCGATCGCGAGGTGCGCGATCGCGTCGGTGCGAAACGCCTCGCGGGCTCGGTCGCGCCTCCAGACGCGTCCGGCCGCGACGGGGATGACGGCGAGGTCGATGGCCGCGTCGCGCAGCCGCGTACGCGACCGGGCGACCGGAACCGGTACGAGATGGTCGTTGCGCACCTTGTAGCCGAGTTGGCACAGGACGACCGCGACCTCGACGGTCTCGCTGTACTGGTAACCGGAGTAGAAGCCGAGCGCGTGAACGAGTGCGCCCAGCCGGAAGATGCGATACCCGGACTCGACGTCGTGCAACGCGGCGCCCGCCCAACCGCTCGCCCACTTCGACAACAACCAGTTCCCCGTACGCTTGAAGGGACCGTGGTACGAGAGGTCGCGCCGGGCGATGTTGGCGTCGAGTTGCTCGGAGTGCGTCATGTCGACGAGCTCGTTCAGCACATGGAGGTCGTGCTGGCCGTCGGCATCGACGGTGAACACGAGATCGTCGGGATCGAGCTCGCCGCGCGCCAGCCGCGCCCGCAGCTCGGTGAACGCGGTGATGTACGCCTCCGACATGCCCTGGTTGTGTTCGTGCACGAGCAGGTGGCACTTCGGTCGACCGCGCGCGAGCCACTGCTCGATCTCGGCGCGGGTGTTGTCGGTCGAACCGTCGTCGACCACCACGAGCTCGTCGACGTGCTCGTAGAGCTGCTCGAGCACGGTCGCGACCATGGGTTCCTCGTTGTACGCGGGGACCACCGCGATCCGGCGCGGCGTTGACGCGTTCACGACCCGGCGCGCTGCTCTCGATACCACGCGAGGGTCTTCCGCAGGCCCTCGGCGAACGTGTGCGCGGGGATCCAACCGAGCTCGTCGCGGGCACGGTCGCTCTGGACCATCCGCGCGCGGTAGTCGCCCGGCCGGGTCGGTCCGAAGGTCACCTCGACATCGCCGACGAGATCACGGACCGTCTCCGCGAGCTGCCGGATCGAGATCGCCTCTTCGGACTCGAGGTTGTAGGTGCGATTCCTTGCAGCCGGCTTGAGCGCGAGCACGTGCGCGGCGGCGAGGTCCTCGACGTACACGAAGCGACGCTCCTGCGAGCCGTCGCCGTCGATCCGCAGAGGCTCGCCTCGCAACGCGCGCAGGAGGAACGCGGCGACGACGAGATCACTGCGCATCCGCGGTCCGAACGGGATGCCGTACCGCAGCACGGTGTACGGGCGCCCGAAGAGCGTCGCGTAGTCGCGGCAGAACATCTCGGCTGCGATCTTCTCCGAGACGTAGAGGTGCCGGTCGGTCTCGAGGTCGAACTGCGTGCTCTCGTCGACGACGTCTCCGTGAGTTGCCGCGTATACCCACACCGTGCTCGAGACGATGAGGCGCCCCGTGTCGGCCCGGCGTCCGGCTTCGAGTACGCGTGCGACCCCCAGAGTGTTCAGCGCGACGCTCCCGGCCGGATCGGCGACGATGTCGTTCACGTCCGCCATCGCGGCGAGGTGGAAGACCGCGTGAGCGTTCTTGAGCGCGTCGGTGACGGAGTCCTGGTCGAGCATGTCGACGTCGGCCCACTCGACGGTGTCCTGCACCGGTGGTTTGGGGTCGATGACGCGGACCTCGTAGCCCGCGCCGAGGAGCGCGTCGACGACATGGGATCCGACGAAGCCGGATCCGCCGGTGACCGCGATCAGTTCGTTGCTCAATGCTGACCCATCTCGTGCAGTGTCGTGCCCAGGGACTCGAGGACGTAGTCGGCGTCGCTCTCACCGAGCGACGGGTACAACGGTAGACAGATATGGCGGGCGCCGATGTGTTCTGCGCCGGGCAAGGGGCGATCGGCGAACGCCTCGAAGACGGGTTGGCGGTGAAGAGGAGTGTCGTACACTTCGCCGGAGAGCCCGATATCGAACCGTTCGCGCAGCGTCTGCTTCAGAGCGGGACGGCCGACACCGTCGGGCAGGAACGCTACGTATTTGTAGTAGTTGCAGTGCGCATCGGCCGGGATCCGCAACGACTGCAAACCGAGATCTTCGATCGCGGCGTCGTAACGCTTCGCGATCGCCTGCCGGGCGGCGATGAACTCGTCGAGCCGCGCGAGCTGCGACTGCACGATCGCCGCGTGCGGTTCGCTCATGCGCCAGTTCGCGCCGAGCCGGGTGTGGAAGTTCGATGTGAACGACCCCTTGCCCTGATCGCGGAAGGTGCGGGCGGCTTCGACGATCGCTTCCTCGTCGGTCACGATCATGCCGCCCTCGCCGCCCGCGACGACCTTCGTCGGATAGAACGAGAACGCGCCCGCGATTCCGAAGGTCCCGGCGCTGCGGCCCGCGAGCGCACTCCCGTGCGCGTGGGCGGCGTCCTCGACGAGGGGCACGCCTCGCGCGCGGCACAGGCGCTCGAGTGCCGGCACGTCGGGACTGATCAGGCCCCCGATGTGCACCGCGATGACCGCCGCGGTGCGGGCACCGATGGTCGCCTCCACGTCGGCAAGATCGAATGCCATCGTTTCCGGATTGCAGTCGACGAACACGACGCGTGCACCGGCGTGCACGACCGCGGCGGCCGTCGCGAAGAAGGTGTTCGCGGGAACGATGACGTCGCGGCCCTGGACGTCGAGCGACCGCAGGATGATCTCGAGCGCGCTCGTCCCCGAGCTCACGGCTACGGCGTGCCGCGTCGAATGCCGCTTGGCGAACGCCTCCTCCAGCTCGGCGCCGATCGGACCGAGTGTCAGCTGGCCACTGGTGAGCGCCCGGTCGATCCGGGCGAGGATCTCGGCGCGGTCGTCGGCCGGGAAAGACACCCGGGCTGGGGGCACGCGCATGAGCCGAGAATCTATCGAAGTCGGCCGTGAGCAGGCCGAGTCCGAGCGCGGCTGATTTCGACCGTACGGCGTAGCGTCGGGGCGTGCGCTGTGCGTCCTCCGATGCCCGCGAATGACCGCGAGCCCGCCGCCGACGCGGCACGTCGTGCTGGTCGGGCTGATGGCGTCGGGAAAGACGACCATCGGGTACCTGCTCGCGCGGCGACTCGGCCGTCCCTTCGTCGACAACGACGAGCTGCTCGCCATGCAGACCGGTTCGTCGGCCCGTGAGATCGCGGCCGCCGAGGGTGCCGGCGGGTTGCACCGCCGCGAGGCGGAGGCGCTCGTCGGGGCGCTCGCCGATCCGCGTCCGAGCGTCGTGGCTGCCGCCGCGTCGACGATCGACGAGCCGGCCGCGGTCGCCGCCCTCAGGATGCACGACGTCGTGTACCTGCGCGCCGCACCCGAGGTACTCGCGACCCGGCTGTCGCGCGGTCATGACGACGGACACCGGCCGTTCGTGGAGCACGACGCGACTCAGGTCGTGCAATCACAGTTCGCCGCGCGCGACCTGCGCTACCGGGAGCTCGCTTCGATCACGGTCGACGAGGGGCGGAAACCGCCGGAGGCGATCGCGGAGCAGATCAGCCGGGTGCTCGCAGAATGAGTGTCTCGAACGAGGCGCGCGTCTCGAACCCCAGTCCTTCGTACACGCGGATCGCGCTGTGGTTCTCCGCGAGCACATGCAGGATCGGTGTCTCGCCGCGCGCTTCGATGCCGGCGGCAACCGCGCGTACGAGTCGAGTCGCGAGCCCGCGCTTGCGCGCCGCGGGATCCGTGCAAACCGCGCTCAACTCCGTGTAGCCCGTCGGGCGCACGCGCTCGCCGGCCATCGCGACAAGCGCTCCCCCCGCGCCGCTTCGATCACCCAGGTACGTCCCGAGCTCGACCGTGCGCGTACCGAACGGGCCCGGTTTCGTGCGCTCGACCAGCGCGAGCATCTCGGCGACGTCGGAGCCGCCGAGCGCTTCGAATGCACCGTCGGGCTCACCGATGGGTTCGGTCGCCACCATTTGCAGCGAACCCATGCTCAGCGTCACCTCCCACCCTCGTGGCACCGCGATCGCTCCCGGACGGAACAGCACCGCGGCGCCCGCCGGCCCGACGAGGTGCGAGAGTGCGTTCCACGCGTCGGGGCCGACGTCGTCGGGGAGGGCCGCGAACACGGCGACGTCCGTCTGGTACCGCAACGCGAGGCTGCTGCCCTCCGAGAAGCCGGCCTGCGGTCCGGTCAGGGCGTGCCATACGGGGTTGTCGAGCGGCTCCACGTCCGCGATGGTGTCATGGTGACGCTCGCGGAACCTACGATTTTGGACCATCTCGCCCGCATCGACGCCGACGGGTACACCATCGTCGAACGAGGGGTCGAGCCCGAGCTGGTGTCCGAGCTTCGGGGCGCGATCCGGCGCCTCGAGCGCGAGCTGCGCGTCGAGCCCAAGGGCACCGCGGCCGAGGGCCGGTCCACGTTGCGCATGTACAACCTGCTCGCCAAGGACACCGTCTTCCAGGCGATGCCGCTGCACCAGAGCGTGCTGCCGATCGTCGAGCGGGTTCTCGACCGGGGCTGCCTGCTGTCGGGCATGACGGCCATCGACATCGGTCCGGGTGAGCGCGAGCAGCCGATGCACGGCGACGACATCGTGATGTCGCGCCACCTCGCCCGACCGCACGCCGCGATGATGGTGACGAGCATGTGGGCGCTCGACGACTTCACCGCGGAGAACGGCGGCACGCGCTTCGTGCCGGGCTCCCACCGCTTCGCCACGACACCCGACGAGCCGGGCGCGCTCGACGGTGTCGATGTCCGCTCGCTCGAGATGCCCGCGGGCTCGATCATGATCTTTCACGGCTCGCTGTGGCACGGGGGTGGGGCGAACTCGACCGGCGGCACGTGGCGATGCGGCGTCAACGTGCAGTACTGCCCGGGGTTCGTACGTCAGCAGCAGAACCCGTACCTCGGGATCCCGCCGGACGTCGCGGCGACCTTTCCCGACCGGCTGCTCGAGCTGCTCGGGTACCGCCTCTACAAGGGCATCATGGGCCACGTCGACGGGGCGAGTCCCGGCGAGGTCGTTTTCGGCGCGCGTATGGCCGAGACCGCTTACCGCGACAGTGAACGGCGCGGCACCACGCCGATGACGGGCGACCTCGAACGCTGATCCGGTTCCCGGGCATGCGTCCCGGGCCTGCCCTACGTGTCCTTGTGCAACGCCACCGGCGCGCAGTCGGAGCCGCCACCCGCGGCCGGCCGATGGCGGACTGCGCGCTCGGGAACGATGTGCACCGTCGTGCCGTCGACGCGGGCGCGGCCGTCGACGATGAGCGAATAGTCGCCGGGCCGGTCCGGCGGCCACAACAGGGAAACGTTGTCACGCGCGAGCGCGTTGGCGCAGCTGCGGCGACCCGCCGGGCACGAGATCGAGCTTTCACCGACAACGGGCGTGATCGCCACCGCGTGGGGACTGCCGTCGTCGGAGACGGTGAGCAAGTACGCGAACTCGGCCTGTTGCGCCGCGACACCGCGTACCTCTTCCAGCTCTACCGGGATGCTCATCGCGCCGGCCTCCTCGAGAACTCGCGGGGTTGGTAGTAGCCCGGCTGCGTGTCGCGCCGGCCTCGCTTCGACGTGTAGCGCCATTGTGCCGAGATCCGGCCGCGCACCGCGTGCCGGGTCTTCGGCACGCCGTGCAGCCAGTCGGCCTGGAACCGGCCGCCGAACACCATGAGATCGCCGCCCGCGGGTGAGAGGTCGCGAGCCGTGGAGGTGTCGTGCGTGTCCCGGCGCTGCACGAGGAACGGGCGCTCGGCGCCGAAGGTGAGGATGGCCACGACGGTGTCGTCGAGCCAGCGCATCTCGCGGTCGCGGTGCATCGCGACGCTGTCGCGCGAGTCGCGGTAGTACGCGAAGCCGAAGCCCGGAAAGTGGGCGCGGTACTTCACCGCGATCGCCCGCTGCGCATCGGCGAGGAGGGGATGACCCGGCCTCTCGATCGAGCCGCCCGCACTCAAGCGGGGCTCGTCGATCCAGCGTTCGTACCGCCATACGCGCCCGCGTCGCCACTCGATCGTCGACACGAGGCGCTCGTAGACCGCTTGCGGCTCGGTCACCCACGCGCGCGCGATGTCGATCCACGATGCATCGTCGAGTTGGATGCGCTCGAAGATCACATCGGGATCGATCGCGGGCGCGTTGTCCACGTCGGCAAGCGTACCGACGCGCCGCGTCACGCCGACCGGTCAGCGGAGGGCGGCGTAGCAGGCGTTGACGAGGTCGTAGCTGCGAGTGTCGCCCGCGAGGCCCATGTCCATGCGGTTCATCACGTATCCGAACGCCAGCTCGGCCTCCGGATCGGCCCAGCCCATCGAGCCACCCGCGCCGAAGTGTCCGAACGAGCGGGGCCCGCCGAGCTCGATCAGACCGGAACGCAGCATGAAGCCGAGCCCGAATTGCATGTCCATGTCGAGCAGCACCGTGTCGTTGCCCGTCGTCAACCGGGTCGTCGCCCGCTGCAGCTGCTCTTCCGACAGGATGCGCACACCGTCGACGGGCCCGATACATGCGGCGTACATACGCGCGATCGAGCGCGCGTCGCCGATCCCGTTGGCCGCGGGTACCTCCGCCGCGTGCAACGCGCGCGAGTTCCACACGTCGGGCCCGGCGAACGCGCCGCCCGGCGCGAACAAGGCCTTGCCGAGTACGGTGTCCGGTCCCATCACCGAGTCGACGAACGCGCCGACTTCGGGATCCTCGGTGATCAGCGGATCGGCGAGCCCTCCCACCAGGGGAGCGACGCGCGGCTCTTCCTGCTCCGGGAGCCCGATCCAAAAATCGAGGCCGAGCGGTTTCGCGACTTCGTCGTGGAAGTAGGTGCCGACGCTCCTGCCGCTGACCCGGCGGATCACCTCGCCCACGAGCCATCCGTATGTGGTGGCGTGGTAGCCGTGTTGTGATCCGGGCGCGTAGTGCGGGACCTGGCGCGCCAGCGCGTCGACGACGGGATCCCACGAGAGCGCCTGTTCGAGCGTCATCTCGCCGTCGACCCACGCGAGCCCGGCCTGATGCGACAGCAGGAACGACACCGGGATCCCGGTCTTCCCTCCCGCCGCGAACTCGGGCCAGTAGTCGGTGACCGGCGCGCTCACATCGAGCGCGCCGTCCTGGGCGAGCTTGTTCGCACAGACGGCGGTCGCGCCCTTGGTGGTGGAAAAGACGAGCGCGAGCGTGCGCTCGTCCCATGGTCGCCCCGACGCGGTGTCCGCGATGCCACCCCAGAGGTCCACGACCTTCTCGCCGCAGTGGTAGGCGCTGAACGACGCGCCGATCTCGAGCTGTTTCGCGAAGTTGGCGGCGAACGCGTCGCGCACCTGCTCGAAGCCCGTTGCGGTGGTTCCGGCGACCTCTGTCATGGGCGGCGGTCTAGCAAATCGTGGTGAGGTCGGCGAGTGCAGCGGGGTGCTCGCGCGGTCCGCACGTGGCCTTCGCATTCTCATCACATTCGGAGGCGATTCTCAGAGCGACGGTTTCCCCGATCCTCGGAGGATGACATGCGAGGAAGTTTCAACGTGAAGCGGGTCGCCGCAGCCGGAGTGACGGCGGCGATCCTGATGATCTCGGGCGCGACCGGCGCCTCGGCCTCCACCCCGGCGCCGACGACCGGATCCGGTGGCACCCCCACGACCTGCCCGGCGGGTCCGTGGCCGGCTTCGGCGAACGGACGCCCCGCCCGTGACCCCGGCGTGCGCGTGTGGCACGACGGAACCGGGTGGCACGTACGAGTGACCCACGACACGATGCACGACCGCGTCTTCTCGGGCGAGCTCGTCACAACCGGCGACTTCATCGCGGTGCACGCGGTGCGGCTCGAGAAGAACGACCGTCTCCTCGTCGGCCCGATGCATCACGGCCTCGTGTTCCGGTTCAACAACTATGGCGGCGTCGACGGTTTCGACTTCGCGACCTACTGCGCGCCGTCGATCGAGTTCGGCTTCGTCTCCGACGGCCACGTCGTGCCGACCTCGCGCATATCGATCGGCGCGGCGGCGTCGCACCCGGCGCACGACCCGTTCCGTATCAGCCGTACGGCCTGACGCGTCGTGGTGGGGGCGGGATCCCGTGACCGGAAACCGCCCCCACCGCATCTACACTGAGGGCTCCCCCCGATCTGGAGTTCTCATGAGCGCGCGCGACGATCTGCGCAACGTGGCGATCATCGCCCACGTCGACCACGGCAAGACCACGCTCGTCGACGCGCTGCTCTGGCAGTCCGGCGCCTTCCGGGCGAATCAGGACGTCAACGAGCGCGTGATGGACTCGAACGATCTCGAGCGCGAGAAGGGCATCACGATCCTCGCCAAGAACACCGCGGTGCGTTACGGCGACGTCACCCTCAACATCGTGGACACACCCGGTCACGCCGACTTCGGCGGGGAGGTCGAGCGGGCGTTGGCAATGGTCGACGGCGTGCTGTTGCTGGTCGACGCCAGCGAAGGCCCGCTCCCGCAGACGCGCTTCGTGCTTCGCAAGACGCTCGAGGCGCACCTTCCCGTGATCCTCGTCGTCAACAAGGTCGACCGGCCCGACGCGCGCATCGCCGAGGTCGTCGACGAGGTGTACGAGCTGTTCATCGACCTCGGCGCCGACGAGCACCAGATCGAGTTTCCCATCGTCTACGCAAACGCGCGCGCGGGCTGGGCCTCGCTCGATCCCGACGTCGAGGGCAGCGACCTCAAGCCGCTGTGCGAGCTCGTCCTCGAGCACATCCCCGCCCCGGTGTACGACGAGGGCCATCCCTTCCAGGCGCTCGTCACGAACCTCGACGCGTCGCCCTACCTCGGCCGCCTCGCGCTGTGCCGCGTACGGAACGGGAACGCCCGCAAGGGCGAGCCCGTCGCGTGGTGCCGCATCGACGGGACGATCGAGCGCGCCAAGATCGTCGAGCTGTACCTGACCGACGCGCTCGACCGGGTTCCGGCCGACACGGCCGGGCCCGGCGACATCATCGCGGTCGCAGGGATCCCCGAGATCACCATCGGCGAGACGCTCGCCGACCTCGACGACCCGCGCCCGCTGCCGCCACTCATCGTCGACGAGCCGAGCCTTTCCATGACGGTCGGCATCAACACCTCCGTGCTCGCCGGACAGGACGGCAAGAAGCTCACCGCACGCCAGGTCGAGAACCGGTTGGAACAAGAGCTCGTCGGCAATGTCTCGCTACGCGTGCAGCCGACCGGGCGGCCCGACGCATGGGAGGTGCAGGGCCGCGGTGAGCTCCAACTCGCCGTCCTCGTCGAGACGATGCGGCGTGAGGGCTTCGAGCTCACGGTCGGCAAGCCGCAGGTCGTCGTGCGGGAGATCGGCGGGAAGCGCCACGAGCCCGTGGAGTTGCTCACGGTCGACGTGCCCGAGGATTACCTCGGGGTGGTGACACAACTGCTCGCGTTGCGCAAGGGACGCATGGAGCAGATGGTGAACCACGGAACGGGTTGGGTGCGGATCGACTTCCGCGTCCCCGCACGCGGGCTCATCGGGTTCCGTACTGAGTTCATGACCGAGACGCGCGGCACGGGAATGCTGCACCATGTGTTCGACGGTTGGGCGCCGTGGTTCGGCGAGCTCCGGACGCGTCCCACCGGCAGCCTCGTCGCCGACCGGCGCGGGATGACGACCGCCTACGCGCTGATGAACCTGCAGGAACGCGGCTCGATGCTCGTGGGTCCCGGAGTCGAGGTCTACGAGGGG
>DATJAA010000022.1:0-12234 GCA_035516815.1 Acidimicrobiia bacterium
CGGCATTCCCGCTCCCCGCGGCGCTCGTGGGATAGCACTGGCCCGGATGGCACACTGACGGGATGGCCAGCAAGCCCGATCCCTTCGAGCGGGTTCGAAACATCTGCCTGGGCTTTCCCGAGGTGAACGAGCGCCTGAGCCACGGTGCACCGACGTTCTTCATCCGCGACAAGAAGACGTTCGCGACGGTGTGGAACAACCACCACGACGATCAGCGACTCGGCCTCGTCTGCGCCGCGCCCACAGGGATCCAACAGCAGCTCGTCGACGAGGAGCCCGATCGCTTCTACGTCCCGGCCTACGTCGGTCACCGCGGCTGGATCGGCGTGCGGCTCGACCGCAAGGTCGACTGGAAAGAGATCGAGCAAATCCTGATCGACGCGTACACGTGCGTTGCCCCGCCGAAGCTCGCGGCCCAGCTCGCGCCCCGGTGACCTACGCAGGCGCCACGCGTGCGAGGAACCGAGTGATCGCCGCCGCGAGGGGAGGCCCGACCGCGGTGAGGTGATTGCCCGGGATGACGACCGACTCCGCGCCGGGAATCAGCGCGGCCAGCTCGGCCGGCGACCCCGCGAGCCGGTCGTCCTCTCCCGCGACGACGAGGGTGGGGACGCGGATCGAACGAACATCGCCGGGAGCACCGGCCGACGCCGCGCGTTGTACCGCGGCGAGGGCCCCGAGATCGTTGCCACTTCGTAGAGCGAAACGCCGGAAGGCGCGGTCGAGCGGCCGGGAACCGGGCCCGTCACCGTGCGCCTCGAGCACGGAGGCGGTGCGCGCCCGCGCCTGCGGTGACCGGCCCCGCGCGAGCCGCCCGCCGACGCCGCCCAGGACTACCGACCGGACTCGAGGCTCTTGACCGACCAACCGAGACGCAATGATCGATCCCATCGAATAACCGATCACGTCGACCTGCCGGATCGCGAGATGGTCGAGCAGTGCGCGCGAGTCGCGCACCATAGCATCGTGCTCGTAAGCGTCGACCTCGTGCGGCTTGTCGGATGCGCCGTGCCCGCGTGCGTCGGCCGCGATCATGCGCCGACCCGTTGCAACCAGTGCGTCGACGATCCCGGGACGCACCCAATTCCCGATGTGATCCGACGCGAAGCCGTGCAGGAGCAGCGCGTCGCGACCTTGCCCGTACGTCTCGTACGCGATCGCGCGACCGTCGAACGACGCGAACCGGAGCGGCGATCCGGTGGTCACGTCGTGAGTCCGGCCGACGCGATCGCCCGGCGCAGTTCGCCACCGGCATTGGCCGCCCACGCGCCGTCAGCCCGTGGTTCCGCTTCGACGTCGTACAGCGCGCGGGCGTTCGCGCCGAGGATCCGCTCCTTCACATCCTTGGTGAGCGCCGGATAGCCGAATCGCGCCTGCAGCCCTTCGGGAATCACGAACGCGCGGAAGGCGTCGATGAGCGGTTGCGGCGTTCCGTACCACGCGCAGTCGGTTCCCCACACAACCCGCTCGGGCCCGAGCGCGACGAGGAGCTTGCCGAGAACGTGGGCGGCCTCCACCGGTCGGCGCAGCATGAGGAACCACGTGCTGCCGAGCTCGGCGTAGACGTTGCCGCCCGCACCGATGCGCGCGTCGGCGAGGCTCCGCACGAGACGGTCGACGCCCGACAGTGGGCCGGGCTCAGCCGGGTCGTACGGACCTTCCTGGCCGGCGGGATCGCGTTCGTAGCCGGAGTGGTACACGACGAACTTCACGTCGGGGAAGGCCGCGGCCGCGGGTCCGATGTCGCGCGGCGACGCGGCCGCGACCGAGGCGTCGGGTACCGGACCCCCGAGGCCCTTGTGCGCGGCGACGACGCGGGGCCCGAGCGCGCGCACCCGTTCGAGGAACGGAAACCCGACCTCGTCGTCGTCGAGAAACCAGCCGCCGGTCGGCGAAGCCGCGGTTGCGGGCCCCCAGAGCGTGTAGCACTTCCATCCGGCCGGCCGGAGCGCTGCACGCCAGTCGACCATCGCATCAAGCTCGGCCGCGCCCAGGTTGGGATGCACGATCGTGTGCGTGAGCACCCGGCCCGTTCCCGCGTACCGCTCGACGACGTCGCGGGCGGCCGCGATCTGGTTGTTGGTCAGCACGTTCACGTCGGCGCGCCCCGGTGTCGAGGTCAGCAGCGCGACCGAGGTCTCGGACGCGCCGAACACGAGCGCGGCCCACGCGGCGCCGTCGATCGCACGGAGGTCGATCGGATCCGTCCAGCGGTCGGGGTCGGCCATGCGGAGGAAACCCGCCAGTGCCTCGGCGCCGGTTCCGGTCCAGCGGGCCGGGTCGACGAGATGGGTTTGCACGTCGACGACGGGCCCCCGCCCGGCGAACGCTTCCTCGGCGGCCTCGAGGTCGAGGGTCGCGGCTTCGGAAACGTCATAGAAACCGCCGCCGTGGGCCGCGTCGATCGCCCGCAAGGAGGCCGCCGTCCCGCGGCGGTCGAACGCGTACTCCCTCGGAGCCTGCTCGAGCCGCGCGGACGCGGTTGTCGCGCGGGAGTCGAAGCTCGCGATCGCTCGGCGGTCGGGCGCCGACCAGGGAAGGGGCGCGTACTCGTCACTCGAGCGCGCGCGCAGGAGCGGCGGGACCAGCATTCAGATGTCGACCGCGTCCGCGTCGGCGCGCGAAGCCGGTGCGGAACCCGTCGAGAAGACGTCGGGCGGGTCCCGCCACGGCGATGCCGGACGGCCCGCCTCCGCGTCGCGGATGGCCGACCACACCCGCTCCGGGGTGCACGGGATGTCGATGTGGCGGATCCCGAGATGGCTGAGCGCGTCGATCACCGCGCTCTGCACCGCCGGGGTCGACCCGATTGTTCCCGACTCGCCGATGCCCTTGGCTCCGAGCGGGTTGCGCGGAGAGGGCGTCTCGGTATTCGACGCGTCGAACGACGGCAGTTCCGCCGCGCTCGGCATCGCGTAGTCGGCGAGCGTCGACGTGAGCGGGTTCCCGTCGTCGTCGTACACGAACTTCTCCCACAGCGCCTGTGCGACACCCTGCGCGATGCCACCGTGTTGCTGACCGGTCACGATGAGCGGGTTCAGGATCCGGCCGCAGTCGTCGACCGCGACGTGCCGGACCGGCGTGACCCGTCCGGTGTCGAGGTCGACCTCGACAACGGCCACGTGCGCGCCGAAGGGGAAGGTCGCGCCATCCTGTTGGAAGTCGGAGATTGCCTGCAACGACTCCTGCTCCGCGAGCTGCGCCCAAGAGAGCGCGCTCGCCGGAACGCCCACGACGCCGACGCCACCGTCCATGACGACGATGTCGTCGGGACTCGCCTCCAGCATCGTCGCCGCGACCTCCCGGGCGCGCGCGATCACTCCGTCGGCCGCGTTCAGCACCGCCGACCCGCCGAGCTGCAGCGAGCGCGAGCCGCCGGTACCGCCGCCGGTGGGCACCTCGGCGGTGTCCGACTGCACGAAGTGCACGTTCTCGAGCGGTATCTGCAGCCGATCGGCCACGATCATCGCGAAGGACGTCGCGTGACCCTGACCGTGCGCCGAGGTCCCGACGCGGATCGTCGCCGTACCGTCCGGCTCGATCGTGACCGAGCCGAACTCACTCCCGCCGCCTCCTGCGGTGACCTCGACGTACGCGCTCACACCGATGCCCAGCGCGCACCGATCGCCGCGGTTGCGGCGATCGGCCTGTTCCCGGCGCAGGCCCTCATAGCCGGCGACGCGCAGCGCTTCGGCGAGCGCGGTCTCGTAATCGCCGCTGTCGTACACCGTCCGCATCACAGTGGTGTACGGGAACTCGTCCGGCAGAAGGAAGTTACGGCGGCGCATCTCGGCCGGGTCGATCGCGAGCTCGGCCGCCGCGAGATCCATGATTCGTTCGAGCATCGCGGCGGCCTCGGGACGCCCGGCGCCGCGAAATGCACCCATCGGAGTGGTGTTCGTCAACGCGATCGCGCACTCGAACGAGATCCTCGGGATCCGGTAGACGCCCTGCGCCATCATGCGCGTCGGTCCGATCGCGAGTGCACCGCCGAAACCGGCGTACGCGCCGGCGTCCCCCACGATCTGGCAGCGCATACCGACGATCGTTCCGTCGCGCTTGCACCCGAGCTGCACATACTGCACCTGGCCGCGACCGTGCGGCATCGAGATCAGGTTCTCGGAACGGGTCTCGACCCATTTCACCGGCCGCCCCAGACGGCGCGCGGCCGCGACCGCGACACAGTGCTCGGCCGCGAGCCCCGGCTTGCCGCCGAAGGCACCTCCGACGTGCGGCGCGACGACGCGCAACCTCGCCGGTTCGAGATCGAGCATCGGTGCGACACGGTTTGCGAATCCGTGAGGCATCTGCGTCGACACGAACACGGTCAGCTCGTGCCCGGAACCGTCGTCGCCGGGGATCACCGCAATCGCGTTGCCTTCCATCGGCATCACCGCGAGCCGCTGATTCTCGATCCGCGCCTTCACGATCACGTCGGCTCCGGCGAGGACATCACCTTGGTCGCGTGGTCCGATCGCGGCGGCCAGGTTGGTACCGAGCTCTTCGAATTGCAGGGGCGCGCCCGGCGCGAGCGCGGCCTCGGGATCGATTACGGCGGGTAGCGGATCGTACTCGACGACCACTGCATCGGCAGCGTCGGCGGCGGCGGTACGCGAGTCGGCCACGACGACGGCGACGGCGTCGCCGACGAAGCGGACTTTGCCCTCGGCGAGCGGTGGCCGGAGGCACCGGTCGTTCAGCTGCATCAAACCCTCGTACGGCGGTAGCCCGAGGTCGGCGGCGGTGAACACCGCGACGACGCCGGGCATCGACCGGGCCTCGTCGGCATCGATCGCCGACAAACGCGCGTGCGCGTACGTCGACCGTACGAAATGCAGGTGCAGGACGCCCGCAATCGCGAGATCGTCGACGAACCGGGCCCGCCCGACGAGTAGATCGGGGTCTTCGACGCGCCGAACGGCCGTTCCGAGTATCGATCCCGGCATGGGCCCGACCCTACCGACCGGCCGGTGCTCGCCGGGTCCCCGCGGCGCGCGTCACGTGCTCACGAGTCGGTCGCGATCCAGTAGCCGCGGCCGTCGGGGCGCGCCGCCATGTCGATCGCACTGCCGCCGTGCAGCCGGCCGGTCGCCGCACCGAGGAACCGCGCGTCGCCGAACGCGTAGATCCCCCCGTCACCGGCGACGAACCAGTAACCCCTTCCCGCGGGAGCCGCGGCCATCCCGACGATCGGCCGGCTCAGCGGCCGGCCCGCGTCGGAACCGGCGAAGCGTGCGTCACCGAAACAGAAGACCCCGCCGTCCCCCGCGACGAGCCAGTAGCCCCGACCGGTTGCGGTTCCGGCCATGCCGACGATCGGATTGTTCAAGTGCACCGAACCCATCGACCCGAAGTACCGCGCGTCGCCGAAGCAGAACACGCCTCCGTCCGAGGCGACCAGCCAGTAGCCCCGGCCGGTCGGCGTGGAGGCGATCCCGACGATGAACGCGTTCAGGCGCAGACCACCAGTGGAACCGAAGAAACGCGCGTCACCGAAGCAGAAGACGCCTCCGTCCGCGGCGACCAGCCAGTAGCCGCGCCCGCTCGGGGTCCGCGCGATGTCGACGACCGGGCTCCGGAGGTGTACTTCGCCGAGCGAGCCCGCGAATCGCGCGTCACCGAAGCAGAACACCCCCCCGTCGTCGGACGCGAGCCAGTAGCCGCCGCCCGTCGGCGTCGCCTCGATGCCGACGATCGGAGCGCGGAGCGCCGGCGGCGGTTCACCATGCTCGGCCGCCGCGCCGAACGCGAGCACCGACGAGCTGAAGTCGTGCAGGCACGGCGCGTCATGCAGCGCGGTTGCGTTCGCGGTGGCACTCGCAGTCGTGCAGGTCGCGTCGAACTCCCACGGCGCCACACACGTGACGACCCGGCAGACGATCGGCCCGACGCACGCGAGCTCCTGGTGGCACTGGCCGTATCGGAACTCGTTGCAACACGTGAAGCGCTGGTCGCAGGTTCCCGATGCGCAGTGGCAGTTGCACGTCGCGCAGCCGCGATCGCAGACCCCGCTTCCGCCGCACCCGCAGGTGCCGCATGAGGCGTTGCAGTCGATGTAGTACCTCGGGCCGGAGTTACAGAACGACGAGTTGTCGGCCTTCCACCAGCCCGCGGGCGTGCTGCCGGGTGGGCACTTGTTCTGGCCGTTGTTCACCGTGCAGCACATCGCGGTCCAGCCGGACGAGCACGACGCGTCCGGACCGCACAATGACGCGTAGGCCGTCCCGGGCCGGAGCAGGTAGCGCAAGGGGTTGACGACGAGGGCGGAGCCGACGACCGCGGCGCGCAGCAGGAAGCTGCGACGCGTCACGCGCCGGCCGAAATGCCGCGCCATCCCAGCGACCGCGCGATCGCCCAGGCGCTTCCGGGGGGCGGGGCGCGACGCGACCAACGTCACGGCGTGACGTCCAGATCCGAGAGGACCAGGTTGACTCCGGCGACGAGCCGCGGCAAGTAGGCGCGGCTCCCGGCCACGACGTACAGGCAGAAGGGGCGACCGCCGGCCGTGAAGAAACGCTGGCACCCGAGCTGGCCGGGGAGTGGTCGCTGCAGGCGCTTCGAGCCGAACATGTCGGCGGTGACCCGCGGTATGCCGCGCGCGGCGAAGAGCGGCTTCCCGACCGACTCGGGTCCGTATTCGAACAACACGACGAAGACGTCAGCCGCGCGCATGCGCGTCGTGACGCCGCCGCCGAAATCGTCACGTTGCTCGGGGAGCGCGAAGTTGGCGAGATGCACGACCGCATGGGTCGTCTGCTCGGCCGCGGTGGCTTGCCGGCGTTGGATCCGTCCCTCCCACCCGGCGGGCAGGCCGACCGCGACGCCGTGGGCCGCGAGCTTGATCACGGCGGGCTCGGGCTGCGCGACTCCTGCGCGATCTGCGCGGCCGTCCGGTAGAGGCTCGGGTCGCCGGGTTCGATGCCGTGCGCGATCAGCTCACGATCGATACGCACCTCTCGCCGTGTGTCGCCCGCGTCGTCGGCGGCTTGTTGCAAGAGCGTCGCGACCTGCTGCCAGGTCGCGCCGGTACCCTCCCCGCGGACGCGGCCGGCAGGTCCGTCGATGAGCACGAAGTACGGAGACCCGGGGACGCGGTAGTGGCTCCACGCCTCGCTCGACAGCACGACGGGCATGTCCTTGGGTGCGAGTCGCCGCAGCGCCGCGACACTCTCCTCTTGCGCGTCCTTCGCGACCACGACGACACGTACGTCGTCGCGGAGCTCGAGTGCGCGCGGATCGCCGCCGAGCGCGGTCCAGAATTCCTGGCACGTGAGACACCCGCTCGAGAGGAACGCGAGGAGCGTGCGATGGGGCGCGCCGACGATCGACACGTTCAGCGCGTCGTCGCGCAGACCCGAGCCGCGGATGTCGGCCGCGGGCACGAAGGAGCCGGCGGGGTCGGATCGGAGGTCGACCGAACGTGTCCTGGTCGACCCGGACACGCCCGGCGCCCCGGTGTCGTCGGTGTCGTCGGTGTCGTCGGCGTCGAGGCCGGCGCCCAGCTCGTGCAGCCGCCGGAGAATCTCGGCGTGACTGCGCAGCAGGCCCGCGACGAGGATCGTCAGCAGCACCAGCACCACAGACTCGACAACGAGAATTGTGGTGGTCATGCGGCCGGCTCGCGGGTCGCGATTGCGAGATCCGGCAGGTCCTCGAGCGCAAGCGCGGCGAGCCTTGCGCAGCACGCCGTGAGCACGACGAAGATCGCGACCTCCACCCTCCGCCCCGCGAGCTGCGCCCACGGCGACGCGCCGAACGCCACGATGAGCGCAATCGCGGTGGCCGCCGCATCGAAGGCGACGTGCGCGCCGGTTACGGCCGTCGTCGAATTCCCGAGGCAGCCACAAGGCACGTTGGGGGCACGGCGCCGGAGACGGACCGCGAACACCATGAGGAGGAGATAGCAGGCCGCTACCGCGAGCGCCGCCCGGCCACCGCGGACTCCACCGACGAGACCGACGGTTGTCTCCGCCAGGCCGACCGCAATGACACCTGCCGTCCCGAACGGCAGGCCGGCCGCCGTCACTGTGACACGAGCCCGGGCGGGCTTGGCGACTTTGCCGAGCCCGGATACGACGAGGAGGCCGCACGCCGCGAGGAACGGCCCGGCCAACGTTCGGGCGAGCGTGGTCATCATCGGGCTGCCTCTCGGCGGCGCCGCGTAGGTAGCGAAGGAATGGATGCGTTTCGAACGTGCTCGCGGCGCATGGATCAGAAGGGTGATTGCGCGACCACAGCGGGTGCCCGGCCACCCTAGGAAGTCGCGCCGCACCCGGCGCGGATGGTCGCGCTCACCTGCGGCGTACTGCTCCAGCGCGCCACCGCGCGCGACGATGGTTGCCCTGTGAGCTCCGGAACGCCTGTCACCCACGTCGAGCTGATCGCCCAGAACCGGCGGACGTCGTACATCATGCTCGCCGTCGAATTCCTCCTGATCGGGATCCTCGGCGCCGCCATCGGCTACGCCGTGTCCGGCTCGCTCGCGGGCGGGCTCGTGATCGGTGCACTGGTCGCGATCACCATCGACGTCATCGGCTGGATGCTCGCGGTGCGCGCGACGATCGCGCTGACCCATGCAGTCGAGGTGACCCCCGAGCAGGCGAAGGTGCTGCACGACGTCATCGACGGACTCTGCATCCGTACGGGACTGCCCAAGCCGCGCGTGTACATCGTCGACGATCCGGCGCCCAACGCTTTCGCCTTCGGTCGCTCACCGACGAATGCCGGTGTCGCGACGACGACCGGGCTGCTGAACCTCATGTCGCGACGCGAGCTCGAAGGAGTGCTCGCGCACGAGATGTCGCACATCCGCAACCGCGACGTGCAGGTGACGACACTCGCCGTCACCACGGTCGGCATCCTGGTCGCGGTGGCGGAGATCGCCGCCCGCATGAGCTGGTTCGCCAATTGGAGTGACGACAACAACGACAACGGAGCGCTGTTGTTCCTTGCGGTCGCCGCCCTCGCCGGCGTCCTCGCATTCGGGGCCCGCATGCTCTCACTCGCGATCTCACGACACCGCGAGGAGCTCGCCGACGTCAGCGGCGCCGAGCTCGTGTCCCCAGATGGACTGCGCAAGGCGCTGGAGAAGCTGGAAGCCGACCACACGGTCGTGAACCACGTCTCGCGTGCGACTTCACACCTCTGGATCGTCACCCCGCTGCGCAACCAGGGCGACGACAAGCACGCGAAGTTGAACTCGATGTTCGACTCGCACCCGCCGCTCGCGCAACGGATCGCCATCCTGCGCAAACTCGAAGGCCTCGACCCCGACGGGCGCGGCCCCGTCGACGACACCATCACGGGCGTCCCGATCGACCTGGCCACGCTCGCCCATACCGGCCAACGGCGGGCCCAAGCTCCGCTCACCGGCGGCCTTCCGGTGAACACGCCGACCGCGATTCCCGCGGGCACCAGCGCCGGCACCGGCGAGACCGCCCCCGTCGTGATCCCGCGGGTCGGACAGAGCCCGCCCGGTTGGTACCGACGCGACGCGACGACGCTCTGCTACTGGAACGGGAACGTGTTCACCGACTGGCGGGCGGTGTGGAACGGATCGCGCTGGGTGCAGTCACGCGGAACCTGAAGCGCCTCAGCGCGCGGCGCGCCACATTGTGGTGACGACCGGCCGGTCCTCTGCGACGAAGATCTCGCCGATCGGCTCGAACCCCAAGCGCCGGTAGCGCTCGAAGTTCGCGGAGTTGCTCGACTCGAGAAATGCCGGCATGTGCTCGGCGTCGATCAGTCGCAGGTTCTCGGCGAGCAGCGCTTCCCCGATGCCGTGGCCGCGGTGGTTGTCGTGGGTGCCGACGATGCTGAGGTAGTAGTGCGGCACGTCGTGAGGATGGGCGGCGTCCAAGCGGGCAAGTACCTCGAGCACCTCGCGGCCGTGCGCACCACCGATGAAGTCGTCGACGAGCTGAACGAGGAGGCGCTCGTCGGCGGGCTGCAGCTCCTCGGTTCCGGGTGGCGCCCAGATCGCGACCGACTCGCAGCTCTCGGTGACCCACGTCCACTCGTTGCGGAAACAGGCGTCGACGAAGACGCGCCACCAGACGCGGAACTGGGTCGCCCGCCGCGCCTCGTCGGAGAACGCCCAGCTCCAAAGTGGATCATGGAAGAAAGCAGTCGCGATCGTTTCGGTCATCGCGTGTGCGTCTTCGGCGTAGGCGCGTCGCACCCGGCCCGGCATCGATGCCTAGCCCGCGAAGATGTCGGCCGCGATCTTCTCTTCGAGCACGCGGTCGTCCCACCACGAGATCTGCTGTTGCTTGGCGCGGCGGAAGTAGAGTTGGATGTCGTACTCGACCGTGAAGCCGACTCCGCCGAACACCTGCTGCGCCATCGCGGTGACGTCACGGAACGTCTTGCACGCGAACAGCTTCGCCATCGGCGCGAGCCGGTCGATCGCCCTTCCGCCGGCCCGTGCCCACGCGGCCTCGTACATGAGCGTCTCCGCACCGTCGACCACCGTTGCGGCGTCGGCGAGGTAGTGCGCAATCGCCTGGAACGCGCCGAGCGGCTTGTCGAACTGCTCGCGATCCTTCGCGTACTGAACGGTGATGTCGAGCGCGTAGCGCGCGCCACCGACCGCCTGGGCGGCGAGCATGATGATGCCGTCGAGCATGACGTCGTTCCACGTCGCCCAGCCGGAATGGGTCGCACCGAGGCGTGCCGACGCCGGGACGCGCACGCCTTCGAACGTCACCGCGTACTGGCAGTCCGAACCGAGCGTCAGCTGCTGCGCCTGCGTCACGCCCGGCGCCGTCGGATCGACGAGGAACAGATCGATGTCGGTGTCGGCGGAGCCGGTGCGCGCGAGGACGAGCAACGAGGTCGCGGCCCGCGCGAACGGGACGTGCCACTTCTCGCCGTCGAGCACGAAGTCGTCGCCGTCGGCGACCGCGCGCAACTGCACGCCGCGCGCGCCGAATCCGTTGCCGGGTTCCAACCAGGCCGTCGTCACGATGGCGTCGCCGGAGGCGATGCGCGGCAGCCAGGACTGTTTCTGCTCGTCCGTGCCGGCGTGCAGCAACACACCTGCGCTCATGACGGCGCTCACGAAGTGCGGCGACGGTGCGAGCGCGCGCCCGAGCTCCGTGTACACAACCGCACCTTCCAGCGCGCTCATCCCCGAGCCGCCGTACTCGGACGGGAGCATGAGACCGATCAGGTCGAGCTCGGCCATCTGCTTCCACAACTCGGCCGGAAAGCCGACGGGATCGTCCTCCAGCTCACGCACCGTCTCGAGGTCGGCGTAGGAGGTGCAGACGCCGTGCACCATCTCGCGCAGCATCTCCTGCTCTTCGGTGAGGTCGAGGTCCATCCGTTCAGCTCCTACGGTTCACGGTCGCCACTGGTCGCCGCGGCGGGTCCAGGGGTTGTCGGCGTCGGTGGTCGGCAGCGCGATGCGTGCCGTGCAATCGGTCTTGAGGTCTCCGTTGACGGTCAGCCGGACCAGAACGGTCGCCCAGCCGCACCCGACTTCGTCGGTCTCGACGCTCTCCACGGTGCCGGCGAGCACCATCGTGTCACCCGGGAAGACCGAGCCCTTCATCCGGAACTTCATCCGCCCGAGCCGACCCTTCGGACCTGACCAGTCGGTGAGGAATCGCTCGAACCACGCGGCCTGATTCGGCGTGTTCATGAAGATGTCCTTGGTGCCGTTGCGATTGACCGCGAAGTCGTAGTCGTGGTGCATGGGCCGCCAGTCGCGAGCGGCAAGGGCACCGAGCACGATCGTCGTCGCGGTCACCGGATACGCGAGCTCGGGCAGCGGGTCGCCCGCGTGCACGTCGCCGAGCACCAGCTTCGTCGTGGTCACGGTCATGCTTCACCTCGCCGGTAGCCGAAGCCGGTGTACGACTCGATGCCGACCAGCTCGTCGTTCTGGTTGAGGTACTCGACCTCGATGACCCAGAAGCGTCCGGTGCCGAGCTTGGTCGTCTTCGGCGCGCTGACCGATCGCAGGATCTGGCGCGTACGCAACCGGTCGCCCGGCCGGACCGGTTCGTAGAACACGATCGTGTTGTCGGTCATCACGGCTTCCGGGAGCTCGAAGATCTCCTTCAGGTCGAAGTGCACCTGGAGCGGGACGGCCGGCTCGGTCCGGCCCGGCGACCAGTTGTGCGGGCGGAACCAGACGGAGATCATCGTCGGCGGCGCGATCGGCCCCGCGGTGATCGCGTCGGCCGCGGCATCGTCCCAGAACAGCGGATTGCCGTTCTCGACCGA
>DATJAA010000023.1:0-2286 GCA_035516815.1 Acidimicrobiia bacterium
GCGGTTTCCGATGTGAAGTCGCGGCTGACGACGCTGATGCGACCGGGCGTGAGCAACAGGCCGAGGTAGGGATCCTGGGGGAGTTCTTCGAGCGTGAACGCGATGCCCTCGACCACGGCTTCGGCCGGCGTCCACGCGCGCCGCGCGAGGTGTGACGCGAGCCGCTCGAGAAACGGGGCGGTCGCCGAGAACGCGGTGGCGGTCAGGAGATCTTCGGTGGTGCGGAAGTAGCGATAGACGGTCTGGCGCGTGACGCCGAGCTCGCGCGCGACGTCGACGATGCCGGTGCTCGCGCCGTCGCGATCGATGCATGTGCGCGTCGCCGCGAGGATTCGTTCGACGGCGTCTTCGTCGCTGGCCGGCAGATCACCGGCCCATCCGTGTCGGCGCACGGCCTAACCATACATCGACTGGATCTGTATGGTCATTTATGGGAATGTGTATGTTCTACCGAGGGGGCCCACGATGACCGACGCACCGACGAAGACCGCGTACGCCGAGCACGACGGCGGCCGGGGTCTCGCGATGAGGACGCGCCGCAACGACTTCGCCGATCCCGAGGTGCGGGCCGCGGATCAAGCGCAGCTCCTCCGCCGCGTGGCCGCGCACCTCGTCGATGGCACGACCGACCTGTCGGAGCACGAGCTGATCGTTGATGCGTCCCAGTTCCTCGACCCGCAGCGTTGGGAAGCGGAGAAGGAGCTGTTCTTCCGACGGACACCACAGCTCGCCGCGTACAGCGCCGAGCTGCCCAGTCCCAACACGTACACGACGAAGGACATCGCGGGAATTCCGGTCGTGATCACACGCGACGCGGCCGGTGAGCTGCACGCGTTCCGGAACGTCTGCTCGCACCGTGCGTCGAATATCGCGACGGGTTGTGGCGAGGCGCGTCGACTCGCGTGCCCATATCACAACTGGGTGTACGCGCTCGACGGCACGCTCACCGGCATGCCCGGTCGCGAGGGATTCGCCGGCCTCGACTGGGCCGACCTCGGCTTGCCGAAGCTGCCGGTCGCCGAGGCGTACGGCTTCGTGTACGTCGCGCTCGATCCCGACGTCGTCGTCGACGTGCACGAGATCTTCGGCGACGAGCTCGCCGGCATCCTCGCGTGCGAGCGCGTCAATGACATTGTTCCGAAGCGACTCGACCAGCACATGGCGTGGGAGTGCAACTGGAAGCTCACCTACGACACGTTCTGTGAGAACTACCACTTCGTGTTCCTGCACAAGAACACGTTCGGGGATCCCGGTCCGGTCGTGAACAACCTCATGGTCGCCGACCGGTGGGGATGGCACGGCCGCGAGACGATGTGCCCGCAGCCGTTACGCGATCTCGTGCTCGCCGGTGACGACTTCAGTGATCAGTCGATGGGCATCGCGTACTTCCTGTACCCGAACGCGATCCTCATCGTGAGCGAGATCCACCAGGAGATGTTCCGCATCTATCCCGGGGATCGTCCCGGGACGAGCTACCTGTACCAGACCTGCGCGCTCTATAAGGACACTTCCTTCGCGGACGACGAGGAAGTCAGCACGATGGTGTACGACGCGATACGCGTCGCGTTGTCCGACGAGGACGCCCCGATGGCCGGATCGATTCAGCACAAGCTCGATCTCGGGATCGTCGACCGTCTCGTCTACGGGCGCAACGAGCTCATCCTGCATCACAACCATGAAGGCTGGGACACCGAGCTCGCCGCATTCATCGGCTCCTGAACGACACGAGCATCGAGGCACTCATGACCATCACCGCACCACGCGACGGAAACGCCAGCTTGTTGGACGACGACCTCACGCGTCGGGCGACCGGTGCTTCGCCCTGGAGTTCACCGCCGACGGCGCCACGCTCACCCCATCCGCTGCCACACGCGCCGGTGACGTCGAACTCCCCGCCGAGGCGTTCGCCCGCCTCGTCTACGGACGCCTCGACCCGGCGCACACCCCGCCCCTCGTCGGCGCCCCGCCGTCATCGACCGGATCCGGGCCACGTACCCGGGGCCGTGATCGACAGCCACGACTTCGTCCCCGCGACCAAGGACCTTCAGCGCTGAACTTCGAACTCGGCATCTCTCGACAAGCGCGGCGTCGGTCTCGGATCCCGGTCTGGTGCTGGTGAACACGTTCGCGACCTTGCGGCGTTCGCGCGACTATCCGGCCGGTCTCTCCGATCGAGTTCGCACGATGATCGCGTGCGAGGTTTCTGCCGGCAATCGCTACATCCGGCTCGCACACGACCTCGAAGAGTCGCCACCGGTGAGGCGTCCGTTGGCGGCGTAACGACGA
>DATJAA010000024.1:0-2742 GCA_035516815.1 Acidimicrobiia bacterium
CTTTGCCCCGGGCCGCGCCGGTATCTCGATCGGAACCACGAGCGTGCTGGTCGACGACGTCGACGACTTCCGCGTCGACCTGGATCACCAGATCTTCTCGATGCCCGCCCCCTACCCGGAGCAATACGTCGTGTGCGCCGAGAACGGCCTGGGCGGCAAGGTGGTCGAACACGTCCTTCGCAACATGGTCTATTCGACTGACGAGCTCGGCGATCATGGTCACCCGGATCCGTTCGCGGCGCTCGACGCCGTGCTGCGAGCGACCACACCGGCCGCGAACGGCGTCATGTTCCTGCCGTGGCTCGCGGGCGCGAGCGCCCCGCAGAGCAACGGCTTCGCGCGCGGCGGTTTCGTCAACATGTCGCTCGCGACGACACGGCGCGATCTCGTGCGGGCCGCGGTCGAGGGAGTTGCACACAACCTGCGCGCGCTACTCGGTCCGGTCGAAGCCTTCACCGGTCGGCCGATAGCCGACATCGCGCTCGTCGGCGGGGCGGCGCGCTCGCAACAGTGGTGCCAGATCCTCGCCGACGTGCTCGACCGCCCCGTGATCGCGCCGTCGGCACCCGACGTCGCCGTCGCCCGCGCGACCGCGTTGCTGGCACTCGAGCGCGCCGGCGTGTGGTCGCGTTCCGTTTTGGACCGGGAACCGAGCTCCTCGGTCCGCCGATTCGAACCCCGAGCCGCGATGAGCGGCATGTACGCCGTTCGGCACAATCAGTTCGAGGCTGCCTACGCTGCCCTTCTCCCGATCAGTGAGGCGCTGTCATGAGCTCGTCGTATCCGTATGCCACCACCCATGACGTTCTTCGGGGCATGCCGTCGGAGGGGCGGTCGCGCGACTCGATCATCGCGGAGCTGGAGTCGATCGCGCACGGCGAGGACAAGATGTGGGAAACGGGCAAGTGCTCGGGGACGATGTACTGCGGCGACCACACGCACTACGAGTTCCTCGGTCGCGCCTTCGAGCTGTTCGCGCACATGAACGCCCTGCAGCGCGACATGTGCCCGAGCATGACGAAATTCGAGGGCGAGATCATCGCGATGACGCTCGACATGCTGCACGCCGAGGCGGTCACCGACGGCGAGCCTGCAGGATTGGTCACCTCCGGCGGCAGCGGCAGCATCCTGCACGCCGTCCTTGCGTATCGCGAGTGGGCGCGAGATCAGCGGGGAATCGAGCGACCGAACTTCGTCAAGCCCGAAACCGCCCATCCCGCGTTCGACAAGGCGTGCCACCTGCTCGCAGTCGAATGCCGGCGCGCGCCCGTCGACACCGCGACGATGACCGCCGACGTCGACGCGATGGCGACGCTCGTCGACGAGAACACGATCGCGATGGTGGGGTCCGCGTGCAATTACGGCTACGGAACAGTCGATCCGATCGCCGACCTCGCGGACCTCGCACGCGAACGTGGCACCGGTCTCCACGTCGACGGCTGCCTCGGTGGATTCATCCTGCCGTTCGGCCAGGACCTCGGGTATCCGAACATCCCGGTCTTCGATTTCCGGATCCCCGGCGTAACGACGATCTCGGCCGACACGCACAAGTACGGCTACGGCTTGAAGGGCGCATCCGTGCTCGCGTTCCGCGACAAGCCCCTGCGCAACAGCCAGTACTTCTTCATGACCGATTGGTCGGGCGGCAAGTACGCCTCACCGGGAATCGAAGGATCCCGGTCGGGAGGCATCCTCGCGTCGACGTGGGCATCGCTCGTGAGCATGGGACGCGACGGGTACACAAGGTACGCGCAAGCAATCTTCGAGACGGCCTTCAAGATGCAGGACGCCGTCCACTCGCATCCCGAGCTGCGGATCCTCGGTAACCCGACCTTCTGCTTCAGCTTCACCAGCGACGAGTTCGACATCTATCATGTCAACGACTTCATGCGTAGCAAAGGATGGCGCTTCAACGGGCAGCAATACCCGAACGCGATCCACATGGCGGTGACACGGCCACAGACTCAGGCCGGGCTCGCCGACGCGTTCGCGGCCGATCTCGCCGACGCGGTCGCGTACGCGCACGAGCACGCCGACGACAAGCCGATGAGCGCGGCAATCTACGGGGGCGTCGAAGGCGGCATGACCGACGAGGCCGACGGGTTCATTCGTTCGGTGATGGAGGACATGCTCGACAAGCACCAGGGCCTCCCGAAGCAGTAACGCCGTTGCCCAGGTATGTCGCCCTGCTGCGCGGAGTGAACGTCGGCGGGCGGATGACGCCGATGGCCGACGTGCGCGCGCTGTTCGCCGAGCTCGGTCACACCGACGTGCGAACGTACATCCAGAGCGGAAACGTGGTCTTCACGACAGCGCGCGGACAACCGGCTTCGCTGCGGGCTGCGATCGAGAGAGCACTCGCGTCCGCCTTCGGCTTCGACATCCCCACGCTGCTGCGGACCGCGACCGATCTCGCCAAGACGGTGCAGGCCAACCCGTTCGGACCGACGGCGTACGTGACCTTCCTCGACGGCGCGCCCGATCACCGGCGAGTCGCGACGCTCGATGCCTCAGCCTTCGAGCCGGACGAGTTCGCAGTAAAGGGGGCCGAAGTGTTCCTGCGCTGCCCGAACGGCTACGGCCGCACGAAGCTCAACAACACATTCTTCGAGCGCAGGCTGGCGACGGGCGCGACGACTCGCAACTGGAAGACGGTGACCACATTGCTCGACTGGGTGAGGTGACGATCACGACGACGCGCGACTGCGCAACGTCTCGACGCCCGCCCCGTCGCAGCCCGCT
>DATJAA010000025.1:0-13722 GCA_035516815.1 Acidimicrobiia bacterium
CGCAGTAGGGCGCGTACTCGGAGACGATGGAGTCACCGGTATCCCAGTAGCCGCGCGGCTCGGGATCGAGCCAGAACACTTTGCGCGCTCGCTTCTGCATCTCCGCGACCGTCCACGCTTGCGACGCGTGGTAGTTGTTGCGCGCGTCGCCGAGCAGGATGACCGACGATTTGTTCGTCACCTCTCGGATATGGCGTTCGTGCCAAACCTCGAAAGCGTGGCCGTAGTCGCTGTGACCGTCGACCCAGACGACATCGGCCTCGGTGTTGACGCGGTGTATCGCCTCGCCGAGCTCCTGTGATTCGTCGAAGAATCGCGTGACCTCGTCGATGCCGTCGATGAACACCCACGACCGGACCTTCGAGAACTCGCTCTGCATCGCGTACACGAACTGCAGGGTGAAGCGCGCGAACGACGCGACCGAGCCGGAGATGTCGGCAACGACCATGATCTCGGGCTTCGACGGGCGCGGGCGCTTGAACTTGGGTTCCACAGGCACCCCGCCGTACGACATCGAGTGCCGAACCGTCTGGCGGAAATCGAGGTGGCCGCGACGGCGATGACGCCGTCGTTGCGCCAGCCGCGCCGCGAGCGCGCGGGTCAAGGGATAGATGGCCCGCTGGAGGAGTTGCATCTCGTCGCGCGACGCATGCATGAAATCGACGTCCTCCGGCAACGGCTTGCGCAGGGTGCGCGCCATCGCCTCGACGCCCCGATCGGCGACGAGCCGGCGACGGATCTCGGCCTCGATCATCTCCTTCAAGACCTTGAGCCGGCCCTCGTAGTCTTCGCGCGCCAACCGCTCGTCGAAGGCGCCATCGCCGATCGCCTGCGACTCCTGCCCTCGCGCCATCATCTTGCTCACGAGCCCGTCGGCGTCGAGCTGCCGGAGCGTGCGGTAGAGGTAGTAGGCACCCCCGACGGGCCGGCCCGGCTCCATTCCCGCGAATCGCGCGACGGCAGCACCCGCCAGCATCCGCATCTCGTTCTGGTCCATGCGCATCAACGCATCGAGGAGCATCTGCGCGAGCTCTTCGTTGGATACCCGGCTCATCGCGCCGCCCTGATCCATCGCGGCACGCAGCTCGTCGAAGCTCGCCTGGGCATCGGCGTCGATGTCGGACTCCGCGTCGGCGTTGACACCCGGCGAGAACATCGAGAAGAACACCTCGAACACGGTGTCGAACACGCGGTAGTGGCCGGCGTTCTTCACGAGCGTCGCTCCGAGCGCGGCCTTGAAGGCGTCCCGGTCGTCGAGCGGCACGAACTCGACTGCACGCATCGCGTCGAGGTTCTCCGTCATCGACACCGGGAGGCCCGCGGTGCGCAGCTCGTGCACGAAGCCCTGCAGAACGTCCAGCATGTGCGGCTCGGCCGGGAGGATCGTCATGTCAGCAATTCCCGTCGAGGATCTTGTCGTCGGGGATTTGGCCGTCCACGGTTTGCCCGTCGCCGGAGTCGCCGCGGACAGAGCGTGGTCGAGCTTGCTCCACTGCACTCGTTATTTCTTGATCACGGCGGGCGCGTCGACACCGAGCTCCTTGCGCGCCTTGGCGATGTCGCTCTGGTACTTGAGCAACACGTGGAGCGTGTCGCCGAGTACCTCCGGCGTGATCTCGTTGCGGCCCAGGAACACCAAAGTGCGCGCCCAATCGATGGTCTCCGATATCGATGGCGACTTCTTCAGCTCGATGTTGCGGATCGAGTTGACCACTTTGGCGATCTGCCCCGCCAGCGCGACATCGACCTCGGGCACACGGACCCGAACGATCTCCTTCTCGCGCTCGATATCCGGGTAGTCGATGTGCAGGAAAAGGCAGCGGCGCTTGAGGGCTTCCGAGAGTTCGCGCGTGTTGTTCGACGTCAAGAACACCATCGGAACCTGCTTGCCGGTAATGGTCCCCAGCTCCGGGATCGACACTTGGAAGTCGGAGAGCACTTCGAGCAGGAGCGCTTCGGTCTCGATCTCGACGCGGTCGACCTCGTCGATGAGCAGTACGACCGGATCGTCGGCCCGGATCGCTTCGAGGAGCGGCCGCGTCAGCAGGAATGATTCGGAGAAGATGTCGGATTCGACGGTCTCCCAATCGCGCTCGTGTTCGCGATCGGCCTGGATCCGAAGCAGCTGCTTCTTGTAGTTCCATTCGTAGATGGCCTTGGACTCGTCGAGGCCCTCGTAACACTGGAGGCGGATGAGGCGCGCGCCCAGCGTCGCGGCGACCGCCTTTGCGAGCTCGGTCTTGCCCACGCCGGCAGGTCCTTCGACGAGCACGGGCTTTCCGAGTCGGTCGGCGAGATATACGACGCCGGCGATCGCCGAGTCGGAGAGGTAGTCGACTTCACGGAGCCGAGTGGCTGCTGCGTCGACTGATGCGAACCGTTCGCCCATTACTCCCGTACCTGCCCTTCACCCCAGACGATGTACTTGTACGTGGTCAGCTCGCGCAGGCCCATCGGCCCGCGCGCGTGCAGCTTCTGCGTGGAGATCCCGATCTCGGCGCCGAACCCGAACTCCTCACCGTCGGTGAATCGGGTGCTCGCGTTCACGACGACGGCGGCGGCGTCGACCTCTTGGGCGAAGCGGCGCGCCGCGCCGAGGTCGCGGGTCAGGATCGCCTCGGTGTGCCCGGTTCCGAATCGGTTCACGTGCGCGATCGCGGCGTCGAGATCAGGAGTCACTGCGACGGAGATCTTCAAGTCGGAGTACTCGCGGCCGAAGTCGTCCTCCGTCGCGGGGGCGATCAGCGACGAGCGGCAGCGAGCGTCGGGATCGCCGACGAGTTCGACGCCGCGCGCCTGCAGCACCTCGGCGACGCGAGGAACGAACGCGTCCGCAACGGACGCGTGAACGACCAGCGACTCGGCCGCGTTGCAGACGCTCGACCGTTGTGTCTTCGCGTTGACGACGATCGCCAGCGCTTCGTCAAGGTCGGCGGACGCGTCGACGTAAACGTGACAGTTGCCGTCGCCGTCGATGATCACCGGAACCTTGGCGTTGTCGCGCACATTCTGGATCAGCGATGGGCCGCCGCGCGGGATCAGACAGTCGACGTAGTCGGTGAGCTGCATCAACTCCGTGGCCGTTTCGTGTCCGGTGTCCTCGACGAGAATGACCGCGTCCTCGGGCAAGCCGTTCTTGGTGAGCGCATCGCGCAACACCTGTGCAACCGCGAGGTTCGAGCGCAGCGCGGACGACGAGCCGCGCAGCAGGGCCGCGTTCCCCGACTTCAGGCACAAGCCGGCCGCGTCGCTCGTCACATTGGGACGGTTCTCGTAGATGATCGCGACGACGCCGAGGGGTACGCGCGTGCGTACGATCTCGAGCCCGTTGGGCCGGCGCCAACCGTCGAGAATCTCGCCGACGGGATCGGGCAGCGCCGCGACGGTGCGCAAGCCGTTCGCCATGCCCTCGAGCCGGCTGTCGGTGAGGCGCAGCCGGTCGAGCGGGCCGGCCGCCATCCCGGCCGTCACCGCGGCCTCGAGGTCGGCCGAGTTGGCCGTCCGGATCTCGTTCACGCGCTCGAGCAGTAGGTCGGCCGCGGTGAGGAGTGCGCCGTTCTTGGCCGTCGTCGACGCCCCCGCGAGGTCCCGGCTCGCCGCCTTGGCGCGGCGGCCGAGCGAGGTGACGGGGGTCATGCGCACCAGGGTAGCCCTTGACCCAACGGTCAAGTCCGGTCGTTTTCGGGCCTCGGAGCACGGGAGCGGCACTCAATCGCGCCGGGTTGGCAGGTCCGCCGGGAGCCCCCGTGCGTACGCGGGCACGGAGGCCGTGCGCAGGTGGGGATGTCGCCGGGCGGCCCGACCTCCCGCGCGACGACACGGCGCCTCAGGGCAGGACGACGAGGTCGTCGCGGTGGACGACCTCCTGCGGCGATCCCGCGGGGAGGTCAACCGAGCGCTTTCCCGCCACCGCGCGCAGCTGCGAGGCGCCGTAACGGCACAAGCCCTTGGCAAACACGCGACCGTCGTCACCCGCGATCTCGATGGGCGCGTCGGTGTCGAAGACTCCGGTCACATCCCGGACTCCGGCCGCCAGCAACGACTTCCCGCCGTCGACCAACGCGCTCCGCGCTCCGGCGTCGACCGTGATCCGCCCGGTCGCACCCTGCGCGAACGCAATCCAGAGCTTGCGCGCCGACAGCCGGGTCGCGCGAGGCGCGAAGGAAGTCCCGACCGCACGACCGGCGAGCGCGTTGGAGATGACGTCGGGGGCCGACGCCGATGCGATGACCGCGCGTACGCCCGACCACGCCGCGATCTTCGCGGCCGCGAGCTTGCTCGCCATCCCGCCGCTCCCCCGCTCGGTGCCGGCGCCGCCGGCCGCCTGCTCGACCGCGTCGTCGACTTCGACGATCTCCTCGATCAACGAGGCGCCCGCGTCCCGGCGCGGGTCGGCAGTGAAGAGGCCGCCGGTGTCGGTGAGGAGCAGCAGCGTGTCGGCATAGACGAGATGGGAGACGAGCGCGGCGAGCAGGTCGTTGTCGCCGTAGCGAATCTCGTCGTCGGCGATGGTGTCGTTCTCGTTCACCACCGGCATCACGCCGAGCTCGCGCAGCCGTTGCAGCGTCTCGCGCGCGTGGAGGTACTGGCTGCGGTGCGTGAAATCGTAGGGGGTGAGCAAGACCTGACCGGCGACGATCCCGAGCGGGCCGAGCAGCGCGTTCATGCGCGCGAGCAGCAGCGGCTGGCCGACCGCGGCGATCGCCTGCAACGTGCCGATGTCCGTCGGTCGGCGGTCCAGCCCCAGGGCGGGCATGCCCGCCGCGATCGCGCCGGACATCACGAGTACGAGATCGTGGCCGTCGCGGCGCGCCGAAGCGAGATCGCCCGCGAGCTTCCGCAGCGCGGCGTCGTCGAGCTCACCCGACTCCTTCGCGATCGACGAGGTGCCGACCTTCACCACCGAGATGGACGCCACTAGGCGGGCTCCTCGAACACGAGCTCGTGATCACCGATGTGCACGACGTCGCCGTCGACCGCGCCCGCGCGGGCGAGCGCCTTCTCCACTCCCATGCGCGACAAACGCTGCTGGATGTATGCCATCGCGTCGGGATTCGTGAGGTCGGCTAGCGCGACCGCTCGCTCGGCCGGACGCCCCTGGACGCGCCAGGTGCGCGGACCCTCGCTCACGACCGAGAAGCCTTGTTCCTGCGGGCGCAGGATCACGTACGGCTCGCGTTCGCCTTCGGCCGCGCGGGCGTCGTCGATCAATGTGGCGAGCCTTCCGCGGAACTCGTCGAGCCCGGCGCGCGTCACGCTCGCGATGCGCAACCCGTCGAAGACGGCGTCGGGAGCCGCGACGTCGGCCTTGCTCCCGACCACCAGCCGCGGTCGGTCCAACAGCTCCGGACGGTAACGAGCCAACTCGTCGAGCAGGACGCGCTCTTGTTCCGCGGGCGACCTACCGTCCATCGGAGCGAGGTCGCAGAGGATCACGAGCACGCGCGCGCGTTCGATGTGGCGCAGGAACTGATGCCCGAGCCCGCGACCCTCCGCCGCACCCTCGATCAGGCCCGGAATGTCGGCCAGCACGAACTCGTGGTCCTGCCAGCGGACGACGCCGAGATGGGGCTCCAGCGTGGTGAACGGATAGTCGGCGATCTTGGGCTTCGCCGCGCTGACGGTCGAGATCAGCGTCGACTTTCCGGCGTTCGGAAAACCTACGAGCGCCGCATCGGCGAGGAGCTTGAGCTCCAGCTGGAGCCACCGTTCCTCGCCGTACTCTCCCTGCTCCGCAAAGCTCGGCGCCCGGCGCGCGTTCGACAGGAACCGCGCGTTGCCCCGTCCGCCCTGACCTCCCTGCGCCGCAAGCCAGCGGTCGCCGTGGTGTAGCAGGTCGGCGAGCAACTCACCGTCACGCGAACGCACAACGGTGCCCTCCGGGAGATCCACGACGAGGTCGCCCCCCTTCTTGCCGTGCAACTTCTGACCTTTGCCGTGCGTACCCGACCCCGCCTTGCGGTGCGGGTGATCACGGAACGCGAGCAGCGACGCGACATTTCGGTTCGCCTGCAGCCAGACATCACCGCCCCGGCCGCCGTCCCCGCCGTCGGGACCGCCCTTGGGGACATGCGCCTCGCGCCGGAACGAAACGCAGCCCGCGCCGCCGTCGCCGCCTTTCAGGTTTGCCTGCGCGGTATCGACGAAGCCCGACATGCCCCGACAGGATACGAAAGCCTGACGGAACGACCCGTCGCCAACACTCCCCTCCCAACAGTTGGCACGCTCACACCCGCATATGCCACCCCACCCTCCCAACAGTTGGCACGCTCACAACCTCGGGCAGCGGTTCGGTCCGGCTCCTATCCTCCGGTCATGGGGCGCTTCGCACAGGGTCTGAAGGGCGCCGTCGGAGGTGCGATCGTCGTGGTGGCGCTGGCAGGGTGCAGCGCCGGGCATTCGTCCACGACGCCGGACACGACGGCTCCGGCCGCGACCCTGCCCGTCGCCACCGGCCCGTCGACGACGGCACCCGTCAATACCGCGCCCACGACCGTTCCGACCACAACCACAACCCCGACCACATCCACAACCGCAACTTCGACGCCCACCGGCGGCTCGGCTCACGTGGTCATCACGGGGTTCGTGATCTCGCCCCAGTCGCCTGTCGCATGCAATACGCCCACCATGATCGAACTGCGTTGGATGTCATCGGGATCGAAGACGGTCGAGCTCTCGATCGACGGGCACCCGTTCAGCTCGTTTCCGAGCGGCGCGCAGGACCACCTCGAGTACTTCGCGTGTGACGGCAAGGCGCACACCTACACGCTCACCGCGCAGTCGGGCGGGGCGAGGGCGACCGACAGCCAAACCGTGACGTCGACGAAATCTCCCTGACGGGAGGCTCCGGCGTCAGTGCTTCGGGCCGGCCGCCTTCGCCGCGGCCTTCATCGCCCGCTTCTTTTCGCGGATCTCGAGCACGCGTTCGAACGAGTCGACGTCGGCGATCGAGGGCCAGTCGGCGGCGACGATCTCCCAGCCGGGCGGCCGAACGTCGAGCCGCTTTCCGAGCAGGCCGACGAAGATTCGGGCCTTCGCCTGCCCGAAGCCCGGGAGCGCGACGACGCGGGCGAGCAGCTCGTCGCCGGACCCGACCCCAATCCAGACCGCCTCCGCGCGCCCGTCGTAGTGCTCGACGAGGAACGCGCAGAGCGCTTGCGTTCGCTTCGCCATCGAGCCGGGATAGCGGTGCAAAGCAGGCTTGTCGCGGAACACGGCCTCGAGCTCGGCGGGATCCATTCTCGCGATCGCGGTCGCGTCGAGCGGGCCGCCGCCCAGCCGCTCCTTCAGCAGCGCGGGCGCGTTGAACGCCCATTCCATCGGGACCTGCTGGTCGAGCAGCATGCCGATCATGACCGCGAGCGGCTCCGATGCGAGGAGCCGGTTGGCGTCGGCGTCAGGGGTGAAGAACAGGGCGCTCGGCACGGCCGTGAGCCTAGAGCGGCGGCCGTCGGGAGGGCTCCGACATCCGTTGTGCGAGATCGGCGTTCGCGCCCGACCCAGTAGACTGACGGATCCCGAAATCTCGTTCCGCCGATCCAGGGGAGCGATTTGCCCGACCGAATCGACCCGGAAGTCGCCGCCGAGCAGGCCTACGTGACTGCCGCATACGCCCGGCTGGAGGCGATGCGAGCCGCGGCCGAACGGGTCCGGACGGCATACGCCGACGTGCGCGCCGGGGGCACCCACCAGGCACGACTCGAGCGCGACATCGCCTGGGACGTGACCCAGCGACGCCTCGCCGATCTCGATATCGGGGAGTCGCCCCTGGTCTTCGGCCGGCTCGACCTCGAACGGTCGGCCCGCTGGTACGTCGGCCGGCTCGCGGTCGAAGACGAGGGCCACACTCCGCTCGTCGTCGACTGGCGCGCTCCGGTCGCCGAACCCTTCTACCGCGCCACCGCGGTCGAGCCGATGGGCGTCGTCCGCCGGCGCCACCTGATCACCCGCAAAGGCCGGGAAGTGACCGGGCTCGACGACGAGGTCTTCGACCAGCTCGCGGTCGAGGACGAGGGCCTGCGGGTCGCGGGTGAAGGAGCGCTCCTCGCCGCGCTCGAACGCAACCGCACCGGCCGGATGGGCGACATCGTCGCGACCATCCAGGCGGAGCAGGACGAGGCGATCCGAGCCGACATCGCCGGTGTGCTCGTCGTGGGAGGCGGTCCGGGCACCGGCAAGACCGCGGTCGCGCTCCATCGGGCCGCGTACCTCCTCTACACGCACCGGCGCCGGCTCGCGAGCCAGGGTGTCCTCCTGGTCGGGCCGAGCCCTGTTTTCCTGCGCTACATCGAGCACGTCCTGCCCTCACTCGGCGAGCAGGACGTGCAGCTCTCGACGATCTCGGGCCTCAAACCGCGCATGCGCGTCGTGGGCACCGACACCGACGAGGCCGCTCGGCTGAAGGGTGACGCGCGCATGGCGCGTGTCATCGAACGCGCCGTCCTCGATCGGGAGCGTTCCCTCGCGCGCGATCTCATCGTGCTGATCGACGGGTTCCGTGTCCGCATCTCGCGTTCCGACACCGCACGCATCATCGAAGCCGCGCGCCGGCGGCGCGCCACGCACAACGAGAATCGCCCCTACGTCGCGCGCCGCCTGTACGACCTTCTGGTGGCGCGCTACAAGAACGCCGCGATCCGTGCGTATCGCGAGCGCACCGCCGACTCGCCCGCGCCCAACGTTACGAGCATCTTCGATCGCGATTCCGCACTCGACACGAGCATCGCGGGCACGCTCGCGCGTGGTGAATCTACGCCCGAGGGGTGGGAGCAGGAGCTGCGCGTCCGGTTCCGCAGCCGGCCGGAGGTGAAAGAGGCGCTCGAACGCGCGTGGCCGGTGCTTTCGGGGGCCGAGCTCGTGAACGATCTCCTCGGCTTCCGGGCGCTCGTCCGCTCCGCGTCGGGAACGCTGCTCGACGACGACGAGCAGAAGTGCTTGCACCGCCGCCGCGACCCCGACGTCACACGCGCACCCTGGACCGAAGCCGATCTGGCTCTCGTCGACGAGGCCGATGCACTCCTCGGGTCAGTCGAGGCAGCACGGCCCTCGCCTCGCCGGCGCAATGGCAACGGCGACACCCACGACACAGCCGAGCGCGTCATCAACGATCTGGGCCTGCGCGGGTTCGCCGACGCGGCGTCGATCGCGAGTCGGTTCGGCGATGCCAACACGAACGGGAACGGGAGCGGGCACGAGCCGTCGTTCGAGCCGCGGACCTTCGGACACGTGCTCGTCGACGAAGCGCAAGACCTCACCGCGATGCAATGGCGCATGCTCGCGCGGCGTTGCCCGTCGGGCTCGATGACGCTCGTCGGCGACCCCGGCCAGGCGAGCAAGCCGGGCGCGGTCGCCTCTTGGGACGATGTGCTCGCGCATCTGCCCACCCACAACGCGACGCGCTTCGTTTCGCTCAGCATCAACTACCGCACACCCGCCGAGGTGATGGACGTCGCAGCCCGCCTGCTCGCCGTCGCCGCCCCGGCGGTCGAGCCGTCGCGCTCGGTGCGCAGTACCGGCGAGCAGCCCCGGTTCGTCGCCGCGCCGAACGACGCACTCGTGGCGACGACGGCCACCGAGACGCGTGCCGCGCTCGCCCGGTCCGGTACCGTCGCCGTCATCGCACCTCCTGCGCTTCACGCGCCAATCGTCGACTCGCTCGTCGACGTCGGCGCAGTCGCGACCATCGCCGATGCGCTCGACGCGCCGGTCGCCATCCTCGACCCGACGAGCGCCAAAGGTCTCGAGTTCGACCACGTCATCGTCGTCGAGCCCTCGATGCTGGTCAACGCCGACCGCGCCGGGCTGCGGCTGCTCTACGTCACGATCACGCGCACGACGAGGACGCTCACCGTCGTGCACGCCGACGCCCTCCCCGAGGGCCTCGCCCCGCACCGCGACTGAAGGGCCCGGTTACAACCGGACGCGGGAGCGGCGGGACTACGACTCGGCGAGAACGATGTCGACGAGCTTGCGGCCGCGGCGCGATCCGAACTTCACGACTCCGTCGGCCGTCGCGAACAACGTGTCGTCCTTGCCGAGGCCGACATTCTGACCGGGATGAAATCGCGTGCCGCGCTGGCGCACGATGATGGTGCCCGCGGTGACCGTCTCGCCGCTGTAGCGCTTCACGCCCAGCCGCTGCGCGTTCGAGTCGCGGCCGTTGCGGGAGGACGCGGCGCCCTTCTTCTTCGACATGCTGCGCTCCCTAGCCCTTCGTGATTCCGGTGATCTCGATCGTCGAGTACTTCTGCCGGTGGCCCCAGTGCTTGCGCTGGTTCGACTTGTTCTTGTACGTGTAGCCCTTGATCTTCGGGCCCTTGGCCTCGCCGACCACACGCGCGGTCACCGCCGCGCCGCCGAGCTGCGCCGGAGTGGCGAGCACGCTCTCGCCGTCGACCAGGAGCACGGGCTGCAGGGTGACCTCGTCGCCGTCGACACGCTCGACATCGAGCCGGTCGCCCTCGGTCACGCGGTACTGCTTCCCGCCGGTGTGGATGACTGCGTACATGCGCGGTGCCTCTTCAAGTGCTTGCCCGGAACCGGGAAAGGATAGCGGAAGCGGCCTGGGGGGCTCCCAGCCGGACTACTCGAGCAGCGACTCGTCGACGACGAATCCCCGGCCGTTGCAGTGCGGGCACGTCGAGGAGAACGCCTCGACGAGCCCCTCCGAGACCCGCTTGCGGGTCATCTCCACCAGGCCGAGCTCGGAGATCGGGAAGATCTGGGTCCGCGTCTTGTCGCGCGCCAGCGCCTGGCGGAACCCCTCTTCTACGGCCTCACGATTGTGGCGGATCTCCATGTCGATGAAATCGATCACGATGATCCCGCCGATGTCGCGGAGGCGCAGCTCCCGAGCGATGACCTCGGCGGCCTCGAGGTTGTTGCGGAACACCGTCTCTTCGAGATTCGACGTACCGACGTTCTTCCCGGTGTTGACGTCGATGACGGTAAGTGCTTCGGTGCGTTCGATCACGAGCGAACCACCCGAGGGCAGCCAGACCTTGCGGTCGAGGGCCTTGTGCAACTGCTCGTGCACGTGGAATTTCTCGAAGATCGGCAGGCGCTCGGCTTCGGCGTCGTAAAACTCGACCCGCTCCGCGAGCTCTGGTGCGATCGCTTCGATGTACGAGTTCACTTCCTCGTACATCGAAGCGCTGTCGATGACGATGCCGCGGAATTCCTTCGTGAACTCCTCGCGGATGAGCCGAATCGCGAGCTGCGGCTCCTTGTACAGAAGACTGCCCGCCTTCGCCTTCTTGGCGAGCTCGGAGATCTGTTTCCACTGTGCGTTGAGCCGCAGCATGTCGCGCTCGAGCTCTTCCTCGGTGGCGCCTTCGGCGGCAGTACGCACGATGAGGCCGGCGTCCGCCGGGCGCAGATGGTCGAGGACGCGGCGGAGACGCTTCCGCTCGTCGTCCGGTAGGCGCTTCGAGATGCCGTAGGTCTGCGGCTGGCCCGGCACCATCACCACGAACCGCCCCGCGAGGCTCACCTCTTGGGTGAGCCGCGCCCCCTTGTGCGCGATCGGGTTCTTCGTGACCTGCACCATGATCGCCTGCCCATTGCGCAGCACGCGCTCGATGCGGGGCTTTTCGCCACCTTCGAGATCGTTGGCGTCGTACGCGACGTCGCCGCGGTAGAGCACACCGTTCTTCGGTGTACCGATGTCGATGAACGCGGCCTCCATGCCCGGAAGCACGTTCTGCACGCGACCGAGGTAGATGTTGCCGTCGATCGAGGTGTTGTCGTCGGTCGGCGTCGAGATGTAGTGCTCGATGAGCTGGCGGCCTTCGAGGACACCGATGTGCGCGAAGCCGTCGGGCCGGACGTGCACGACCATGAGATACCGGCCGGCCGGGCGGCCCTTGCGGCGCGTGCCGCGCCGCCGTTCGAGCGTCTCCTCGTCGAGGGAGTCGAGCAGCGCAGTGCCGTCGACGTCGACGTTGCCCAACTCACCGGCGTCGACGTACTGCACCGGCGCCCGACCCGGTCCGTTGCCGCCGCGCGCCGCGGTCGGGCGGCCCGCCGCCGGCGCGGCCGCGCCGGACTGACTCTTGTTGCGCCCGCGTCCACCCCGGCGCCGGCGCCGCTTCTTGGGCGCGCCATCGACACCCGTCGCCGTGCCGTCGTCGGCGCCGCGGCCGGGGGTCGCCGTGGCCGGCGCCGGACGGCTGTCGCCGATCTTCGGGCGGTGCGAGGCCGGGGTCGGGAGCCCCGCATCCTCTCTCGCCTGTTCGGCGATGTCGTCGTCGGTGAGCCCGCGGGCGGCCGATTCCGCGGTCCAGTCCTCGCTGCCTTCCAACGCATCGCCGGCGTCGTCATCCGGTGCAGACGCGCCGGACGCGCCCGACGCCCGTTCCCCACCGCCGGTGGCCGGCGCATTCGCACTGCCCGGCTTGCGGCGGCGCTGGCCACCACGTGATCCGCGGCGGCGCTTCTTCCTGGGAGCCTCCCCGTCAGGCCGGGTCGGCGCCGCGGCCGTTGCGTCCACCGCGTTCTCGCCCGGAATCGGGCCGTCCGCGGGTTCGCCGGTCGGTTCCGCCACCGGCGGCCGACCGGCCCGCGTCACCGCGGCCGTCGCCTCGTCCTCGAGACGGTTCAGATCTGTCATCGATGCCTTCTCTCATGACGCGCATGCCTCCGGCATGCGCGGGCGCGTGTCGGCGTCGAGCGGCTCCTGCCGCGCGCCGTCGCGCTCGATCCATTGATGGGTGCGCCGCGCGCGAAGGTCGGTGAAGTCGCCGATGGCGGCGAGCACCTCGCCCGGCTTCGCGCCGCGCGGTTGGGTTGACATTTCCATCTCGACGACCGCCGAGGGTTCGTCGCAGACGGTGATGCGACGGATGACGGGCCGGACGTCCTCCACCACGTCGCGGCCCTTGCGCCGTTTGGTCGTGGGCAGCGCGGGCAGTGCCAGCGCGGTGTGTATTGAAGTGCGAAGCTCGGCCGGCTCGACCGGGGAGAGATCGCGGCGCGCGACGTCGACCCGCCACTCGACGCACGTCACGGCTTCCTGCAATGCCGGCGCGCGATCGGCGAGCGCGACCGCGCCGACCACCGCGATGCCCTCGGGAAGGGCCGGCGTGAGGATCGACGCGAACGTGTCGGGATCGATGTACTCCGCGAGCACCAGATCGACGTATTCCGCGTCGCTCTCGTGCCCGGTCGAGAGCGCCAGCCCGAAGCTCACCTTCGGCCGGGGCGAGAAGCCTTCGGTGAACGCGAGCGGGAGCTGGGCGACGCGAAACGCCCGCTCCAATGCGCGCGCGACGTCGCGGTGGCTGATCCAGCGCACCTTGCCGAGCTTCGTGTACCGGAGCCGGACCGGGTTTGCGGCGCCGCCCTTCACGCGCCCGCCCCGGTCGCTACCGCGGTCGCCTTGGTGCCCAGGAACCGGACGGGCACCTCGCCGGGCGTTGCCGTGAGGTCCTGGCCGGTGCCCTGCGAGCCGCCCGCGGGCGCCGTCGGCGATGCGACGACATGCTCGAGGGCGTAGTCCGTGCATACCCCGCAGTCGTAGCACGGCGTCCACCGGCAATCGGGGAGCCCGTGCTCGGCCAGGGCCTGCTGCCAGTCGTCCCAGAGGAAGTCGGCATGGAGGCCCGCAGCGATGTGCGCCCACGGGAGCACCTCGTCGCGCGTGCGGTGGCGCGTGACGAACCAGTCGGGGTCGAGCCCCTCGGCATGCATCGCGTCGAGCCACCGATCGAGCCGGAAGCCCTC
>DATJAA010000026.1:0-4449 GCA_035516815.1 Acidimicrobiia bacterium
AGCGTTGGCCGGGTGCTGCGCTCGAGCATCACCAGCGCGCTGCACTCCGACTACGTACGTACAGCTCGCTCGAAAGGTTTGAGCGAGCGCACGGTTCTCGTGCGCCACACGTTGCGGAACTCGGCGGGCGCCGCGCTGTCGATGGCCGGCTTGCAAGTTGGATTGATGTTCGCGGGGGTTCTCGTCGTCGAGGTGGTGTACAACTGGCCCGGGATCGGCCTGTATACGTATCAGAGCATCAATCGCGCCGACTTACCCGCGATCGCCGGCGTGACGTTGCTGCTCGGCGCCCTCTACGTCGTCATCAACGCGCTCGTCGATATCTTGCAGGCGTTCGCCGACCCGCGGATCGTGCTGTAGGCCGCGTCAGCGCGCGTACCACCCCCGCGTCAGTGCCCAGCCGCCGGCGGACGGTTCGGGGAGCTCCGCGACCGGGCCGAGCGAGATTACGGTGCGCCAACGTCCGCCCCCGTGCTCCCAGCAGCACGCGCATCTCGGCGACGCGAGCAGTGCGGCGGCGTAGGTGCCGACGCGCACGGCGAGGCCGTATTCGTGCGCGGCAATCGACGTCACGCGGGACGTCGTGGGGAGGCGATGCCAATGCTCCACATAAGGCACGGCGGCAGCAGTGAGCCCGAAGCCGCGCTCGACGATCCGATCACCGACGACGGTGAGCTCGGCGCGGTCAATGGCGTCCGGACGCGGATCGAGGTCGATGTCGTGGTGCCAGGTGAAGTGCGGCGGCCGCCAACCACTGCGCCCGCCGAAGCTCGTGTTGCTCGCGATCGTTCCGGGCGCCCGTACGTCGACGTACGTGCCGCCCGCTTCGATCCAGATGGTGCGCCCGATGCCGACGACGGCGCACCCGTCGGCTGCGAGGTACTCGCGCTGCCAAGCGCCGACAAAGCGCGCCGGCACGCTCACGCGAGGAGGTCGAGCAGGTTCTGTTGGAACGTCGTGATCGGCGCTTCGTGCGTGCGTGCGAGCGGGCCGACCGCGAACCAGGGCGAGGAGAGGGCGGTCTGGATACGTTCGCACGCGTGTACGTCTTCTTCGATGAACGAGCGCGCCGCGCCAACCAGGGACAAGCCGTCGGCGTCGGGTTCGGCGCGAATGCGGATCTCGACGTGTGACCGGTCGGGACCTTCGGGGACGACTGCGTAACTCATGAAGAATTCGGCGTTCGAGGCCATCAACGTGTTCGGGAACACGAGATGCGCGCCGAGCCCGTTGCGGTCGCGGTCGTCGAGCTCTCGGAGGGCGACCGTCCCGGCCGTGAGGCGCGCCGCGTCGACGTCGGTGCTGCGGAGCGGTTCGTAGCTCGCCCAGTTGCGGCCGATCTGATGGTGTTCGAACTGGTTATGGTCGAAGTCGCCGAGCGACTCGCGGTGCAGGTACCACAAGTGATACACGTCGATATGGTTTTCGACGAGCAGCTTCCAGTTGCACGCGGCGCGCACGTCGGCGGCGCCGACCAGCGCGAGGCGGCCCGGCCGGTGGCTTCCGATGTGGTCGGGAAGCGCTCCGAGCGCTTCGTCGAGCGGCATCGCATCGGGGTCCGGGTTGGCGAAGACCATGCCTTCCCACACATCGACCGATGCGGGTATGAGCGAGCACGATGCAGGGTCGAGGTCGGGGAACTGGGCGCGCCGCTGCGGGACCACTCGGAGCGCACCGTCGAGGTCATAGCGCCAACCGTGGTACATGCACTCGATCTCGCTCCCGGTGTTGCCGTCGCCTTCGAGCAGCGTCATTCCGCGATGTCGGCACAGGTTGTGGAACGCGCGCAAGGTGCCATCGTCGTGACGCACGATCGCGACGGGCGCGCCACCGATCGTGACGGTGACGAAGTCGCCCGGGTTCGACAACTGTTCGACATGCGCGACGACGTGCCAGGTGTGCGTGAACACGCGTTGCTGCTCGCGTGCGAACCACGCGGCGTCGGTGTAGGCGCCGGGGGCCAGGAGGAACCGCGCGGGTGCCGGCGTCATCGTTGTCCTTCCTGCGAGAGGGTGTTCCGGTACGCGAGCCAACCGCCGTAGCGACTGATGTCGGGTGCACACGCGGCGTCGACGTCCTCGCAGAGGAAGCCGGGATGCCGGCTGCCGTCGGCCAGCTCGACGGTTCCGATCACGAGCGGCGCGGGTACGTCGAGTACGAATTCCCCGAAGCGGTCGAGAGGGAGCCGCCAAACCTCGACTGCGATGGCCGCGCCACCGGTTTCGACGCGCACCATGCCCGGCTTCGGCGGATCCGTCGGCAGCGCGTGCAACCGGTACGACGGCGCGGTCGTCGTCGCGTGCACGAGGCGGCCGCCGCGGCTCGTGAGCTGGTAGTTCAAGGGCTGGCCACTGAGATGGGCGCCAACCACGACGACGGTTGCGAATCCGACGGTGTCCGAGCCGTCCCAGACCGCTGACGGTGGGTCGGGCTCACGACAGAGGCGGGCGGCGGCAATCGCGACGAGCGTGTCGGCGAAGGCGGGGCCGAGGAACGTGAGTCCGAACGGGATGCCATCTCCGCGTGTTCCGGCGGGGACGGCCGCAGCACAGAGATCGAGCAGATTCGTACCGTTCGTGAACCGGCCGAGCGCGCGGTTGACGCCGACGGGACTCGCGGCGACGGCCTCGATCGTCGGCGCGATGCCGACGGTCGGCATCGCCACTATGTCGACCGCGTCCCACGTGCGTGCAAATCGTCGATGGCAACGGCGCAGATGTTCGACGTCGGCGACCAAGGCCGACGCGGGAAGGTTGCGCGCATCGCGCACGATGTTCGTGACCGTGGGGTCGGCGCCGTCCGGGTGCGCGAGCAGGAACTCGCCGAAGGCATTCCAGCGCGCGGTGACGAACGCGCCCTCATACAGGAGCGCGCCCGCTTCGAGATAGGGCGAGCAGTCGATCTCGGCGACGGTCCCGAGATTCGCGAGCGCGTCCAGCGCGTCGGTCCATGCGCTCATGGCGTGCATGTCGAGTCCGTCGAGATCAACGGCCCGGGGGACGCCGATGCGCAGCGAGCGCGGTACGACGACTGACGGGGTACGGCGCGACACGCGGCTCCACGGGTCGTCGGTATCGAACCTCGCGATGAGCCCGAGTGCGGCCGCGGCTTCGCCGACCGTTCGCGCGAGCACCGACACGCAGTCGAGACCGGCAATCGCGGGAACCACGCCGCGCGTGCTGACGAGGCCGCGCGTCGGTTTCAAGCCGACGATCCCGCACAACGCGGCGGGCACGCGACCCGACCCGGCGGTGTCGGTCGCCAGGCCGAGGTCGGCGGCTCCGACGGCGACCGCGACCGCAGATCCCGAGCTCGATCCGCCCGCGATGTGATCGACTGCGTGCGGGTTGTGGCAGACGCCGAATGGCGAACGGGTACCGACAAGCCCGGTGGCGAACTGGTCCATGTTCGTCTTGCCGACGACGATCGCCCCCGCGTCGACGAGCGCCTGCACCGCGGGTGCACTCGACGGGGGCACTCGCGCGAACGCCGGGTGACCGGCGGTCGTAGGGAGCCCGAGTACGTCGATGTTGTCTTTGACTGCGAGCGTCCATCCCGCGAGCGGCTCGCCGCCCGTGAGGCGCGCGGCCGCGTCGAGCACGGCACCGGAGGCCACAGGGGTGATCCACGCCCCGAGCGCGTCGGCGCGACCCGCCGCCGCGTGGGCGGCCCGAACGCGGGCTTCCGCGGCGTGCGTCATGCGAGCGCCACCAACGCCTGCCCGGGCGCGACGTCTTGACCGCTCTTCACCATGACGCGCGCGACCGTGCCTGCTATCGGCGCGTTGACCGTGGTCTCCATCTTCATGCTCTCGAGCACGACGACGGGGTCACCCGCTGCCACCGTCTGTCCGGCTTCGACGAGCACCTTCCAGACGCTTGCGAGGAAGCCCGCTTCGACGACGAACGCGTCGGGCGGAAGCGGCACGTCGGCAACAACCTCCGGTTCGCTCGGTTGCAGCAGCTCGGCCTCGGCCCAGCGAGCGCGCTCTGCGTTGAACGCGTCCTGCTGGTGCGCACGGAATGCTGCGATCGTCTCGGCATTGGTGCGCGCGAATTCGAGGTGGTCGGCCAGACGCAGCTCGTCCGACTCGATCCGGAGCTCGGCGCGACCGGTGAGAACGTCGCGCCGCCAGTCGAGCAGCTCGTCGGCGCTCACTTCGAAGAAGCGCAGCCGGTCGAAAAACCGCAGCAGCCACGGCTCGGAGAAATCCTTGGTTCGCCGGAAGCGATTCCAGACGGGGACGGTACGGCCGACGAACTGGTAGCCGCCCGGTCCCTCCATGCCGTACACACAGAGATACGCACCACCGATGCCGACGGCATTCTCCGGCGTCCACGTACGCGCCGGGTTGTATTTCGTCGTGACCAGCCGGTGGCGGGGATCGATCGGCGTTGCGACCGGCGCGCCCAGATACACGTCGCCCAGTCCGAGAACGAGGTACGAGGC
>DATJAA010000027.1:0-11014 GCA_035516815.1 Acidimicrobiia bacterium
GCGATCGTGCGCACGACGCGTTGAGACTGGTCCTGGGTCTGGTCGAGCACGCCCTGGATCTGGCGCCCGACCCCCTTCGCGATCGCGCGGTGCAATGTCGTGCCACCGGGGAGCCGGCTCTCGGCGCTGATCACCTCGCGCTGGTACGCGAAATGCGCGAGGTCGTTCACCGCGTCGTCGATCTCCGACAGCAGGAACGCCGCCGTGGGCGGGCGGTTGCCGGTGAGCCGCCGGAAGTGTTCCTCGAGGTCGGATTCGAGACCCGGCGGATACATGCCGTCGATGCGTCGGCGTTCGACGCGATCTCGCAGCGCGCCGAGCAGTGCATCGAGATCGGGCGCGCGATCCTCGGGCGCGCGATCCTCGGGCGCGCGATCCTCGGGCAGGTCGGGCTGCTCGTCGGCCACGTCGCCGAATGTACCTTGCGAACCCGCACCAAGCCGGAAGTGCGTATCCGCACCAAACCGGATGTGATCGAGGCCCGCGCTAGCGTCGGGCGCCGTGGCGAACGATCGACGGACCAGCCTCCCCCACAGCGACGAGCGCGCCGAGATCGAAGCTGCAGCCCGCCAGACCGCGGCATCGGCCTCGTTCCCCTCGGCTTACCTCGACCAGGTGTACGCCGAGCGAGATCGCTTCGTGCTGCGCACCGCCCCGACCGGCGACATCCGGGCGGCGGTGGCGCTGCTCGAGGAACAGACGAACCTCGACGCGTCGGCCCCGCTCGACTCGCGCAACCGCGGTGTGACCGCCGCCAAGCAGGTCGTACGGAAGGCGACCTTCTTCGCCATCAACCACCTCGCCGAGCAGACCCGCGCGTTGGGATGGGCATCGGCCGCCGTCGGGCGCGCGACCGCGGAACGCATCGAGCAACTCGAAGCCGACGTGCGCGCGCTCGAGGCCCGCGTCGCCGCGCTCGACCATCATCAGGACCTCACGCCTGAGGACACGACCGAGTCGTGACCGACGTTCACCAGTTCCTGCCGACGTTCGCCGGACGGGACGCGATCGGAGCCCACACGCTGCGGCTGCGGCGCCTGCTCCGCGAGGCCGGTTTCACCTCCGACATCTACGCGCTCGACGTCCACAACGACGTGGGCGGCGAGGCATTGCCGGCGGACAGCTTCCGCACGCGCGTCCCCGCAAGCCGCGACGCGTGGATTCTGTATCACTTCTCGATCGGCAGCCCGCTGCTTGACCAGGTCCGTGAGCTGCACCGGCCGATTGCGCTCGACTATCACAACGTCACCGACGCGCAGTACTTCTGGCGCTGGGAACCGCGTGCCGCGGCGAAAATGCTCGAGGGCCGGCGCCAGCTGGCCGAGATCGCAACGCACGTTCGCTTCGCGCTCGCCGACTCGCGGTTCAACGAGTGCGAGTTGGTCGAGCTGGGCTTCGGCCCGACGGCAGTGGCGCCGATCCTGCTCGACTTCGTCGACTACGACTCCGCGCCCGACCCCGCGCTGCTCGCCCGGCGCGAGAGCGTGCGCCGGCGCGGCGGCACCGACTGGCTCGCGGTCGGTCGCATCGCGCCCAACAAGTGCCAACACGACGTCGTGTGTGCGTTCGCGCTGCATCGCCGCCTGCACGACCCGGCCGCGCGCCTCACGTTGGTCGGCGGACAGAGCGCCGGCGAGTACTGGAGAGCCTTGCACCGTCTCGCCGGCGACCTCGGCGTCGCCGACGCGGTGACCTTCACCGACGTCGTCTCGCACGCGGAGCTGCTTGCGTGCTACCGCACGGCCGACCTCTTCGTGTGCCTCTCCGAGCACGAAGGATTCAACGTCCCCGTGCTGGAGGCGATGCACTTCGACGTCCCGGTCGTCGCGTTCGCGTCGGCCGCGGTGCCCGATACGGTCGGCGCCGGCGGACTCCTGCTCACCGACAAGGACCCGCTCGTGGTCGCGTGCGCGGCCGAGCGCGTACGTACCGATGCGTCGCTGCGCGCGACGCTGGTCGAGGCCGGGCGGGCGCGGGTCGAGCACTTCTCGGTCGCGCGCACCGGACCGCGGTGGATCGAGACGCTCACGACGCTCATGGATCAATGCTGATGGAGCGCACCGGTGCCTGAGCGCCGCCCGTGCATCGCGTTCGTGCCGCCGCGCTACGGAAGCGAGATCGTCGGTGGATCGGAGGCCGTCATGCGCGAGGCCGCGCACGGCTTCGCCGGACGCGGCTGGGACGTCGAGGTGCTCACGACCTGTGCCCGCGATCATTACACGTGGCACAACGAGTACCCCGCCGGTACGACCCGCGATGACGGCGTGCTTCTCCATCGCTTCCCCGTCGCGAACAAGAGCCCGAAGCGGTCGCGCAACCGGATCGAGGCGCGCATCCAGGCCGGCGATCGTGTGTCGTTCTCGGATCAGGTTGCATGGCTCGACGGGCTCTTCCGGGTGCCCGAGCTCTTCCAGCACCTCGTCATGAACGCGGGGAAGTACGACGCGCTGATCCTCTCTCCGTATCTGTTCTGGACCACCGCGACGGGAATCACCGTCGCACCCGAGCGGACGATCGTGATGCCGTGCCTGCACGACGAGCCGTACGCGCGCCTCGACGTGTTGCGGCCCGTCCTCTCCGACGTGGCGCGCCTTTGGTTCCTCTCCGAGCCGGAGCACCAGCTGGCCCACCGCTGTGCGACGCTGCCCCCGCACACCGTCACCGGCGCCGGGGTCAACGTTCCCGCGGCTTACGACCCCGACGGGTTCCGCGCCCGGCACGGGCTCGAACGGCCGTTCCTCTTGTTCGCGGGCCGGCGCGAGCGAGGCAAGGGATGGGACTGGCTGCTGTCGGCGTTCCACTTCGCCGTCGGCCAGTACGACGTGCCGTTCGACCTCGTGACGATCGGTGTGGGGCCGCCGCGCGCGCCGATGGGCGACGCAGGGCGGGTGCGCGATCTCGGCTACCTCGACGAGGCCGAGGTCGCAAACGCGTTCGCGGCCGCGGCCGCGTACGTGCAGCCGAGCCCGAACGAGAGCTTCTCGCGGACCATCATGGAGTCCTGGCTCGCGGGAACACCGGTGCTCGCGACGGCGCGGAGCGACGTGTTGCAGTGGCACTGCGAACGATCCGGCGGCGGGCTGACGTTCGGCGACGAGTACGAACTCGCGCAGTGCCTGTCGTTCCTCGCGGCCGCCCCCGCCGAGGCCGCCCGGCTGGCGAGCGCGGGCCGCGAGTACGTGCTCGAGAACTACCGGTGGGAGGTCGTGCTCGACGCGATGGAAGCCGGCGTACGGGAGCTCATGTGAGGATCCTCGTCATCGGGTCGTACCCGCCGCCCGCGGGCGCGGAGTCGCAGCAGACCGTCGAGACGGTGCACCGCCTGGGAGCCGAAGGCAACGAGGTCCACGTGCTGTCGACGCCCGGCTCGGCCGCCGAGGTCCTGGGGCCGGTTGCCGGACCGGCGGGCGCGCTCGAGGCGCTTCGGGTCGGCCGTCGATACGACGCGGTCGTCGTCCAGGTCGAGAGCGCGTCGCCGTTGCGCATGGTTCACCGACGCGGCGCGCGGATCGACCGCGCGGTCGACTGCTTCATGTGGGGACTCGTCCTCCGGCGCTTGCGCCACACGACGCTCGTCGTACCCGATCCCGACGCCGTGCACCGATCCCTCGGCGGTCGGACGGGTCGTTTTCTCTGGAATGCCGCCGACCTCGTGATCGTCACGAGTGAGTACGGGCGGCGCCGACTCGTCGAGGAGGGCGGGGCGTCCGCCACGCGCGTCGCCATCCTTGCCGTCGCTCCCCGCTCCGGACGGCCCGACCGCGACGACTGGAACGGTGTCCGCGGCGCGCCCGCGATCATGACCCAGATCCGGCGCCGCGCGGCCGACGACCGGCGCGCCGCGCGCCGCGGAGGCATCGTCGACGGCGGCTGAGCCGGTGCGGCCCGCGCAAGCTCAGGTGCGAGCCCACCGCGAGACGCTCAGGCCGGCGGTGCACGCGGGCTCGATGACGTCGCCGAAGAGCCGGCGCGCCGCCGCTCGGAACGAGCAGCGGCCCGCGTGTTGCTGGCCGGCACGCGCGAGCTCATCGCGACGCGCCGGGTCGGCGAGGAGGTCGCCGACCAGCTCGGCCAACGCGGCGGCCGTGACGGTCGGTGCCACGCGCTCGACCGCGGCGTCCGGGAGCTCCCGGCCGGCACCGATGCCCGTGACGATCAGGGGCGCGCCCGCCGCGAGGCAGTCGGCCACCGCGGCCGACGATTCCCCGTTCGTCGTGCGCCGCAGCTGCACGGCGATCGCGGCGCGATCCAGCCATTTCCCGTACTCGTACGCGTTGACCACTCCGGTGATCGTGACGCGTTCGCCGACACCGAGAGCAGCCGCGAGCTCGGTCAAGTGCTCGCGCTCCGCCGCCGAACAGGGCCCGACGAGCGCGAGCGCGGCATCGGGGTGGCGAGCCACAACGGCGGGGAACGCCGCGACGAGCAACGCGTTCTGCTTCACGGCATTGACCACCCCGAACGTCGCGACGATCGGCTCCCGGTCGACAGCCGGAGTCGCGTGCGCGGCCGGTTCGGGCATGCCGAACGGAACGACTGCGATGCGGTCGTTCCCGCGCGCGCCGACGTCGAGCGCGACCCGCTCCGCCGCGTACGTCGACATCACAACGAACGGTTCGGCGAGCGACGCGACCTCCGCAACCATGAGCACACCGAGCCGCTCCGCGTCGTCCGGACCGAGCCGGGCTCCGACACCCAGATCGACCGGGAGGTCCGCGTACATGTGCGCGAGGCACTCGGCGAAACCACCGGGGACCGCGCCCGGTTCGTCGCAGCTCAACGCATACAGCTCGGTGAGTCGCACCTCGTGCGCGAGCACGACCCCCGATCGACGCCGCAGCTGCGCGAGCGCGCCGGCATGGAATTCGCTGTTGCCGACGCAATAGACGACGCAGTCGTAACCGCCCCGGGCGAGCTCGGCCTCGAGCAACTGCCGGGCCGGGAGAACGTCGATCCCGTCGGGCGCGCGGGGAGGTCCGAGCGCGGCGTCGACGTGGCGGGTGCCGTCTGCGAACGCGTGCACGTCGCAGTACGCCTGCAGCTCGCCGAGGAGCCGGAAGCTGTAGTCGGCGATGCCGCTCGCGGCCGGAGGCAGCGGCGTGACGAACGCGACGAGGGGCCGGCGGCGGCCCGGGCGCCGCCGCGACCGACCCAGCTCCACTTCGTACGCGCGGGCCGTGCGGTCGGCGACGTCGTCCCAGCTCGGCAGGGCGCGGCGCGACTGCTCGTCGAGCGCCACGCCGACCTTCGGGTCGGTGAGCGCGAGCTCCAGTGCGCTGGCGATCGCGCCGTCGTCGGCGGCATCGAATCGCGCCGCCGGATCCAGCAGCTCGGCCACCGCCGATCCGTCGGAGCCAATCGTCCGCGCACCGCACGCGAGCGCCTCGGCCACCGGGAGCCCGAACCCTTCGTAGAGCGAAGGGAACACGAACAGATCCGTCGACTGGTACAGCAGCCGGAGCGACGCGTCCGGAACGAACCCCGGCAACAACAACCGGTCCTCGATCCCCGCCGCGCGCGCGAGATGGTTCAGATGGTTGCGCGTCGGATCGTCGACGCGGCAAACCATCACCAGCTGCCAGCCCTGGCGCACCGCCGATGGAAGGCGGCCCCACGCACGGAAGAGGCCCTCGAAATTCTTCCGGTCGTCCATGCCCGCCGTATAGAGGACGAAACGCTCCTCGAGCCCCGCGATCTCGGCCCGGGCCGCTCGGAGCGCGTCGAGGCGCGAGCGCGGCGGCGCGAGAGACGAGGACGCGGCCGCGCCGACCACCACGATCCGATCGTCGGGTATCCCCAGGTGTTCGACCGCGTCGGCGGCCGTCGTCTCGGAGATCGCGAGCACGGTGTCGGCCGCCCGCACGAGCTCGAGTCGGGTCCTGTACCGGCGCCGCAGTCCGGGATCGGCGAGGTACCGGTCGGCGAAGATCTCGGGGATCAGGTCGTACAGCGTGACGGCCAGCCCCATGCCCCGCGATATCGCCCGCGCCGGCCACAGGCGCCGGATCGGGACGTCGAGCTCGAACGGTGAGCAGACGTGCAGCAGCTGCGCCCCGCGCACGTCACGCGAGTCGCTGTATGCAATCCGGCCGCTCGCGACCAGCGCCTCTACCGAACCGGGTGGCGACGCGTCGGGGTTGAGCAAGAAACTGTGCACGAGCGACGGATGGCGGCGCCACAACGCGGCCGCGAGCTCGCCGGTGTATCGCGCGACGCCGCGATCGCGATGGCTCGCGCTCTGCGTCGCCTGGATGTCGACGAGGACGGGCCCGACCGGGGTCGCGCCGGCGCGCGCGTTCACGGACGCGGCGCGCGCAACTCGATGAGCTCCTCCTGCATCCGCTCGACGAGCGCGGCGAGTGCCGCGAGTTGCTGGCCGAACAGCGCGATCGTCTCCGACTCGGCATCGAAACGATCGGAGAGCAGACGGGTCAGCTCGCCGAGTGCACGGGCGACGTCTTCCTGACGGACGTAGTGCGGGCTGAGGGCGTCATCGAGCTTGTCGACGGCCTTGGACCGAATCGACCGGGCCATGCTCAGGAACCGCTGCCCTCGAGCCGCTCCGCGTACGGGGTGTCGAAACGCACCTGCAGCGGCAGCGCGACGAGCCCCAGCGTGCGCTCGGGGTTCATCACGGAGAAGTGATGTTGTTGATCGCTCCAGTCGTACACGGTGCCTTCGTCGTTCGACTGGATGGCCAACGTGATGAGGTAGGTGCCGTCGAGCAGCGGCACGTGCTCGAAGTCGAACGTCACCTGCCCGTCGCCGTCGGCAATGGGCACCGGAACCCCCGCGACCTTTGTGTTCGTACCGAAGACGTCGTTACCGTCCTCGTCGTGGATGGCGATGCCGAAGAGGAGGTCTTCGGTCGGCTCGCTCGCGTGGTACCCGACGCGAATCGTCATGGCCTCGTTCGGGAGCAGCGCGTGGCGGTCGACGAGCAACCCCGGATGCTCGATGGTGACCCGCGTGATCTTGACCCGGTGCGTCGCGGATGCAGCCATGCGCCCGCCGTGCGAGGGGATGTGCTCGGTTTCGGCGTCCTCCGGGGTCGGGTCGGCCAATCCGGATCGCAGGAGCGACTCGCGGAAGGTCCGGACGGCTTCGCCCGGCTGTGCGTCGATGACCATCGAGCCGTGGTCGAGCACGATCCCGCGGTCGCAGATACGACGAATGAGGTCGGGGGCGTGCGTCACACACACGATCGTGCGACCTTCGGTCTGGAACTGTTTCACCCGTTGCAGACACTTGCGCTGGAACGCCTCGTCGCCGACGGCCAGCACCTCGTCGACGAGCAGGATGTCGGGATCGACGTTGACCGCGACCGCGAAGCCGAGACGCACATACATGCCCGACGAGTAGTGACGCACCTGCATGTCGATGAACTTCTCGAGCTCCGAGAAGTCGACGATCTCGTCGAACACCGCCGATATGTCGCGCTTCGACAGGCCCAGGATCGACGCGTTCATGAAGATGTTCTCGCGGCCGGTGAGCTCCGGGTGGAAGCCGGCGCCCAACTCGAGCAGGGCCGCGAGACGTCCGCGCGTCACGATCTCTCCCGCGTTCGGCTGCAGGATGCCGGCCATGCATTTGAGCAGGGTCGACTTGCCGGAGCCGTTGTGACCGAGAATGCCGACGGTGGTCCCCTCGTCGATCGCAAGGTCGATGTCGTTCAGCGCGACGAAATCTTCGGACGGGATACGGCCGAAGTGGATCATCCGCTCCTTCAGTGACCCGTAATGCTCGTGGTAGAGCCGGAAGTGCTTCGACACATGACGAATCTCGATGGCCGCCGTCACGGTCTAGAGCTCCTCGGCGAAATTCGCTTCACTACGCCCGAATATCGCGATCGCGATCGCGAAGAGGACGAACCCGACCAAGAAGGCGTAACCCAGGTACGCGAGATATCCGGTGATCGCCCAGTGGGGCAGGATCTGGTTCGCTCGCGGGTCGGCGGCGGTGGGAGTGATCTTCGGGTTGTTCAGCCGGTTGTACAGCGCGCGTTGGAACACGAGCACGACCGGCGTGATCGGGTTCAGCATGTAGAGCTTCGCGAAGAGGCCGCCCCGTCGCCCGATCGTCATGAACCCGTACACGATCGGCGTCATCCAGAACCAGGCGAGCAGCGCCAGCTCGAGGAAGTGCTGCGTGTCGCGGAGGTACACGTTGATCGCGCTGAGCATGATGCCGAGTGCACCCGTGATGATCAGCAGCGCGACGAGCGCGAGCGGGAGCAGCAGCACGTACTCCCACGCGACGCTCCATTGGATGATCGCGAGCACCGTCACGAGCACCGCGCCCTGCAAGAAGAAGTGCACGAGCATGCTTCCCACCGCGGCGAGCGGCAGGATCTCGCGCGGGAACGCAACCTTCTTCACGAGGCCGGAGTTGGCCACCACCGAGGTGCAGGCGGCCGAGAGACCGATCGAGAAGAGGTTCCAGACGAGCAGGCCGGAGAGCAGGAAGATCGGGAACGCGGGCACGCCCGAGCCCAGGATCTTCACGAACGCGATGTAGAACACGATCAGGTAGAGCAGGGGGTTCAGGAGCGACCACGCGAACCCCAGGATGCTGTTCTTGTACTTGACCTTGAGCTCCTTGCGGGTCATTCCGACGAGGAGCTCGTGGTATGCCGCGATGCGCCGGAAGCGCTCTACGACCGAGATGCGAGGCCGTACGACACGTGCGTCGCGCGCGGCCCGTCCGGCGCGAGTCGCGGAATCTGGCATGATCGCCAAGCTAGCCGACGACCCCCGTCACTCCCCGCCCGGCCAGTCCGGGGCGTCCGGCCGCGGCTCAGCTGTGGCGGCTCGCGGCGGCCGTCACGATCGGTCGGTTGAGCGTCATGCCGCCGGTCGAACCGAAGAACTGGGCGTCGCCGAACGAGTACACGTCGCCGTTGCCGCCGACGAGCCAATAGCCGTTCCCCGAGGTCGTCGGCGTCAACGTGATGATCGGTGCACCGAGCGGCTGGCCGCCCGTGGAGCCGTAGTAGCGCGCGTTGCCGAACGTGAACATCCCACCGTCGTCGGCGACGAGCCAGTAGCCGCGGCCCGTCCGCGACCGTGCCATGCCGACGATCGGACGGTTGAGACGCATGCCGCCCGTCGACCCGTAATAGTGCGCGTCGCCGAAGGTGAACATCCCACCGTCACTCGCCACCAACCAGTAGCCGTGACCGGACGCGCTCGCCGTCATGCCGACGATCGGACGGTTCAGGTGCATGCCGCCCGTCGAGCCGTAGAAATGCGCGTCGCCGAAGGAGAACATCCCACCGTCACTCGCCACCAACCAGTAGCCGTGACCGGTCGGAGTGGGCGTCATGCCGACGATCGGACGGTTCAGGTGCATGCCACCCGTCGAGCCGTAGAAATGCGCGTCGCCGAAGGAGAACATCCCACCGTCACTCGCCACCAACCAGTACCCGTGGCCCGAGGGCGTGCGCGCCATGCCGACGATCGGACGGTTCAGGTGCATGCCACCCGTCGAGCCGAAGTAGCGCGCGTTGCCGTACGTGAAGATGCCACCGTCGCTCGCCACGAGCCAATAGCCCGCGACGCGCGGCGGAAGTGGCGGGTCCGGCGGCGCGCCGATGTGATTCGCGGTCCGGCGCCACTGCGGCCACGGTGGCGCGACGGCGGGAGCCCGGGGCAACGGGAACGACTCGACGCGACCGGAACCGTGCTTCGGCTGGCCGTCGCCCAACGGCACCCAACTCTGCACGACGAGTCGCCATCCGTATCCGGGCCCGAAGTTCCCGACCGCGGCGGAATCCTGCACGACGCGCCCGACCTCGATCGGCTTGTACAGCCGGGCGCCGTCGGTTCCGCGCAGGAAGTAGAACTCTCCCGCCTGCCCGACCGCGACGTCGTTCACTCCGTTGCCGTCGAGGTCGACGAGGATCGGTGACGACAGGATCTCGGTGTGGTCGCCCTCGGCCGCGCCGGGAACCGTGTTCCAGAGCGGGTGGCCGTGGCCGTCGAACGCCCACACCCGCCCGTCGGTGCAGATCGCGCACGCCGTTACCACGACGTCGTTCTTGTGATCACCGTTGACGTCGCCGATCACGGGCGAGCCGAAGATGGACCCGTTCAGCAACACGGGCCAACCGGGCACGGCCGCGCCGTTGTCGAGGTAGAACGCGCTGAGCGAGTTCGTCGCGAGTGCATCTCCCGAAGGACCGTCACCAGTGCCGACGACGAGCGCCATCCGGCCGCTCCCGTCGAGGTCACCGATCGCCGGGCTGGATTGATAGATCTGGTGCCGGCACCGCGACCACATGATCTGAGGGCCCGAGGGGAACACACGGATCGCGCGCATGAGACCGGACCAGGTCTGGTTCCCGCACGGTCCGCCCGGGCTCGCGTCACCGCCGAGGAAGATGTCCATCCGCCCGATGTGCGCGTCGTCGTAGAGCGCGGGCGAGTCCCAGATGGTGTCGAGGCTGTCCATCGGAAAGCCGGCCAGGGCCCGACCGAAGCGATTCACGGCGTAGATGTGATGGTCGAAGCTTCCGAAGACGACGTCGGGATACCCGTCGCCGTTGACGTCGCCGACCGCGGGCGTGTCTTCCACACCGTTTTGGCCGGCGATGGTCTGCGTCTGGATGCGGAAGCGCACCGTGCCGTTCGCGTTGAACGCGACGACCCCACCTTGCTGGCCGCCGATGTCGACCGATCCCGCGCCGACGATGATCTCCTCGCGACCGTTGCGGTCGAGGTCGGCGACCGTGGGGCTCGACTCGACGGCCGCGGTGCTCCCCGCGCGCGGCTGCACGGGCTGCGGCCATCCCGGAAGGTCCTGGCCGGTGCGCCCGTCGAGGACGTGCACGTAGCCCGAGAGGTCGGCGGTGACGACGTCGAGGTGCCCGTCGCCGTTCACGTCGGCGAACACGGCGCCGCTGGAGGCTTGCCCGGCGCAAGCGACACCCGCCTCAGCGGTGATGTCGGCGAATTTCCAATTGCCCAGATTGCGATAGAGCGCGCAAGGGCGATCGATACCGCAGAAAAACAGA
>DATJAA010000028.1:0-8518 GCA_035516815.1 Acidimicrobiia bacterium
TGGTGGATGCCGAGGCCGCGCTCGACGCGCCGCGCATCCACCCGGACGGGAACTTCTTTCGGGATCTCGTCATCCGTCGCGGCGACGTCGATGCACGCGGTCAGATCGTCGTCGAGGGTACGTACGAGATCGGGATGCAGGACCAGGCCTTCATGGGCCCCGAGGCCGGTCTCGCGACGCCGACGAGCGACGGCGGCGTCGATCTCGTCGTCTCGACCCAGTGGCTGCACAACGACCGCGACCAGATCGCGGAATGTCTCGGGTTGGCGCCGGAACTCGTGCATCTGACGCTGGGCGGCGTCGGCGGTGCGTTCGGCGCGCGAGAAGACGTGAGCCTGCACATTCATGCATGCCTGTTGGCGACGCGCACGGGTCGGCCGGTGAAGATCGTGTATTCGCGCGCCGAATCGTTCCTCGGTCACGTGCATCGTCATCCGGCGCAGATCTGGATGCGCCACTCGGCGCGACCCGACGGCGAGCTCGTGAGCTTCGACGCGAGGATCCTGCTCGACGGCGGCGCGTACCGCTCGTCGAGCTACCACGTCACGGCCAACGCCGCGTGCTTCGCCGCCGGTCCGTATCGCGTGCCGAACGCGCACGTCCGCGCGATCGCCGTGCGCACGAACAACCCTCCGTGCGGCGCCATGCGCGGTTTCGGTGTCGTGCAGTCCTGCTTCGCGCACGAGGCGCAGATGGATCGCCTCGCCGACGCCTGCGGCATCGACCGGGTCGAGCTCCGGCTCCGCAACGCGCTGGCCCCGGGGGACGAGCTACTCACCGGCCAGCGGATCGGCGGCGTGCTGCCGGTGGCGGATGTGATCCGCGCGTGTGCCGCGATGCCGCTCCCCGCGCCGGCACCCGACGATGTGCTCGCGCGCCCGGGCGGTTCGGGTCGAACTGCGACCGCGAGCGATGTTCGCCGGGGGATCGGCTTCGCGGTGGGGTTCAAGAACCTCATGTACGCCGAGGGCTACATGGACGGATCGGTCGCGCGCTGCCGGATCGACGCGGGCGTCGTCACCGTGTACTGCGCGGCGGCCGAGGTCGGCCAGGGCTTCGTGACCCTTGTCCAACAGATCGCGCGCACGGTGCTCGGCGTCGACGACGTGATCGTGGCGCCTGCCGACACCACGATCGGTTCGGCCGGCTCGACCTCCGCGAGCCGCCAGACGATGATGTCCGGCGGTGCCGTCGAGAAGGCATGCCGTGCGGCGCGCGCCGTACTCGACGCTCGGACTGCGAGCGACGAGGGCGGGAAGCTCGACCTCGCCGCCCTCACCGCGCACGAGCCCGTCGACGTGACCGAGGAGTACCACCATCGGCTCACTCATCCGCTCGACGCCGGCGGCCAGGGCGACGCGCACGTGTCGTTCGCGTGCGCGGCGCACCGCGCCGTGGTCGACGTCGATCCGGAGCTCGGCCTCGTGCGCGTCGTCCATCTCGCGACCGCGCAGGACGTCGGTCGCGTGCTGAACCCCTTGCAGGTGACGGGGCAGATCGAAGGCGGCATCGCCCAGGGCGTGGGGCTGGCCGTGATGGAGGAGCTCATCGTCCAAGGCGGCCGGGTCCGCAACGCCAGCTTCACCGACTACCTCATCCCGACCGCGCTCGACGCGCCGACCGTCGAGGCCGTCCTCATCGAAGAGCCCGAGCCGGGTGCGCCCTTCGGCGCGAAGGGCGTCGGCGAGCCGCCCACCATCTCGTCGACGCCCGCGATCGTCGCCGCGATCCGCGATGCCAGCGGCGCCGTGTGCCGCCGCGTGCCCGTACGACCGCGCGACATCACGGCATGACGAGCGGCGCCGGGAACGGCCTTCGGATCTCGCTGCCCCGGCTCCGAGCGCGCCTCGATGCCCTCTCGGAGATCGGCGCGATCGACGGCGGGGGGAACGCGCGCCTCGCGCTCACCGACGAGGATCGCCGCGGCCGGGATCTCGTCGTCGGCTGGATGGCGGATCTCGGGCTGCGCATCGAGGTCGACGAGATCGGCAACGTCGTGGGAACGTGGCCGCCGGAGCGCACCGAGGCACCCGTCATGACCGGCAGTCACATCGACACGGTCGCGACCGGTGGCCGCTTCGACGGAACGCTCGGTGTCCTTGCCGGGCTCGAGGTGATCGAGACCGTCATCACCTCGGACGTAGAACTCGCGCGACCACTTGCAGTCGCGTTCTTCACCGACGAGGAGGGGAGCCGGTTCGCCCCCGACATGCTCGGGAGCCTCGTGTTCGCGGGCGGCATGCCGCTCGAGGACGCGCTCGCGATCCGCGCGATCGACGGCGCCGTGGTAGGCGAGGAGCTGATGCGTATCGGCTACGCCGGACCGCAGCCGTGCCCGGCGCGTCCACCCCACGCGTACGTCGAGCTGCACATCGAGCAGGGTCCGGTGCTGGAAGCGGAAGGCGTGGCGATCGGTGTCGTCACCGGTGTGCAGGGGATCTCGTGGACCGAGGTCGTCATCACAGGTCAGTCCAATCATGCGGGGACCACGCCCATGGCGCTCCGCCACGACGCCGGCTACGCAGCGGCGGCAATCGCGTCGTTCGTGCGCGGGCTCGCGACCGAGATGGGTCCGCCGCAGGTCGCGACCGTCGGCCGGATCGAGCTGCACCCGAATCTCGTCAACGTCGTCGCGGCGCGGGCGTCCCTTGTCGTCGACCTTCGCAACACCGACGAGGAACAGCTAGCCGCTTCGGAACGGCGTCTCTCCGCGTTCTGCGAGGAGCTCGCGGCCCGGGAAGGCGTGTCGATCACATCGCGCGCACTGGCACGCTTCGCGCCGGTCGAGTTCGACGACCGCGTCATCGACCTGGTCGAGGAGATCGCGCGCTCGCGGGGATGCTCCACGATGCGCATGCCCTCGGGCGCGGGCCACGATGCACAGATGCTCGCTCGCGTCTGCCCCGCCGGAATGGTCTTCGTTCCGAGCGTGCGGGGGATCAGCCACAATCCGGCCGAGCTCACCGAGGACGCCGATCTGGAATCGGGCGCCAACGTATTGTTGCACGTGCTCTTGCGACTCGTTGCCGACGCTCGATGAGTCGAGTACTCGCCGTCGCGGCCGCGCAGATGGGTCCGGTGGAACGCGACGACGAGCGCGCGGTCGTCGTAGAGCGCCTGCTCGTCATGTTGCGCGACGCCGCGGGCCTGGGCGCGGAGCTCGTCGTGTTTCCGGAGCTCGCACTGACGTCGTTCTTTCCGCGCTGGGACCTCGATGACGACGAGGTGCTGACGTTCTTCGAACGGGAGATGCCGAGCCCGGAGACCAAGCCACTCTTCGACGAGGCGCGGCGACTCGGCGTCGGCTTTCATCTCGGGTACGCCGAGCTCACGCCCGACGGCCATCGGTACAACACGGCGATCGTCGTCGAGCGCGACGGTCGTGTCGTCACGAAGTATCGCAAGATCCATCTTCCCGGTCACGAGCATCCGGAGCCGTGGCGCCCGTTCCAGCATCTCGAGCGCAAGTACTTCGAACCGGGGCCCGAGCCGTTCCGCGCCCACCGGGCCTTCCGCGGCATCGTCGGTGTCGCGATCTGCAACGACCGGCGCTGGCCCGAGACGTACCGGCTCCTCGGCCTGCAGGGGGTCGAGCTGATCTGCATCGGCTACAACACGCCGGTCCACTACGCGCCCGATCCCGGCCAGGACCGGCTCGCGGCATTCCACAACAACCTCGTGCTTGCCGCCGGTGCCTACCAGAACGCGACGTGGGTCGTCGGTGTCGCCAAGGGCGGCGTCGAGGGCGGGGTGGAGGGACTCAGCGACAGCCAGATCATCGGCCCGTCCGGTGAGGTCGTCGCCCGCGCCACGACTGGCGACGACGAGGTCGTCCTGGCCGCGTGCGATCTCGATCTGTGCGCGAGCTACAAGCGAACAGTGTTCGATTTCGACCGCTACCGGCGACCCGAGATGTACGCCCCCATCGTGTCTCAACGCGGCGTCGTGGAGCCGTCGGAGCCATGACGGAAGTTCTCGACGTCGATCTGCTCGAGTTCGAACGCGGGAGCGCGGTCGAGCGCCGGAGCGTGGTCGACGGGGTGATGCGCAGCTTGGGAACCGGCTTCGTGTACACGAGCCACGACATTCCGCCCGATGTGATCGACGAGGCGTACGGAATGCTCGCGTCGTTCTTCGCGCTCCCGGAAGCGGAGAAGCAGCGGTGGCGCGTTCCCGAGAGTCATGGGCAGACCGGGTACACCGGCTTGCTGGTCGAGACCGCGGCCGCGAGCGACCTCGCCGACTGGAAGGAGATGCTCAACTGGGGTGCCGAGGTTCCGCCGCATCATCCGCTGCGCACGCGGTACCCGCACCGTTATCTCGACCAGAGGCTGCCCGAAGGGGCGATCGCCGGCATCAGCCAGGTGCTCTTCGCGTTCCACCGGCGGCTGCTCGATCTCCAGGCGCGCTTCTTGCGCGTCGTCGCGGCGGCCCTGCGTGTCGACGACGCGTACTTCGACGACATCCTCGCCGACGGCTCGCATCTCACGCGCGCGATCCACTATCCACCGATGACGGGTGCACCATCGGTCGAATACGTGTGGGCCGACACGCACACCGATATCAACCTGATCACCGCGTTGCCGCGTGCGACGAGCCGTGGCTTGCAGCTGCAGACGACCGACGGCTGGCTCGACGTGATCCCCCCCGAGGGCCATGTCGTGATCAACTCGGGGATCATGCTCGAGCGGCTGAGCAACGGACGCATCCCCGCAGGGGTGCACCGGGTGATTGCCGACGCCGAGCAGACCGGCGGAAGGCTCTCCGTGGTCCAGTTCTGTCATCCCGCCCCGTGGTTCGCGCTCGCGCCGCTACCCACGTGTGTCGACGACGCGCATCCACTGCGTTACGGCACCATCGAGGCGGGCGCGCTCCTCGATCGTGTGCTGTACGACATCGGGCTCATCGGACCGGGTTGATCCGCGCGACACCGCGATCCCCAGTCGATTGGGCGCGCGACCGGCTCGGATCCCGCGCCGGTCAGGGAGTCACGAGGTTCGAGGGCGACGAGATGGGGCCTACGCCCCGTGCGTTCGTGGCCGCAACGCGGAAGGAGTACGTCGTTCCGTGCACGAGCCCGTTGTCGATCTCCTTGAGCGCGTTCGGAGGGAGCAGCGCGCTCGACTTCTCGACCGCCCCCACGTACGCGAACACGATGTAGCCCGTGATCGGGGCGCCGTTGTTGCCGGCCGCCGCCCAACTCACGGTCACCTGGCCGACCGCTACCGTCGCATGGACCGAGGCCGGCGCGAGGGGCCCGCCGACGAGGACGCTGCCCGTCGCGATCGACACGCCCGTACCCCGACTGTTGACCGCGGCAATTCGGAACATGTACGTCGCGCCGTTGGTGAGGCCGGTGAGCACCTGCGCCCGCGGGCTCGCGGGGAACGTGCGCATGGCCTGCGGGAATCCCGCTCTGTACGGCACGACGACGTAGTGGAGTACGGGTGCGCCGTTGGTCGACGCCGGGGCGCCCCATACGACGCTCGCGGCTCCGTTCCCGGCGCCGGCGTGCGGCAAGGTCGGTGGTGTCGGTGCGCCGATGGTGAGCGCGCCGCTCGCCGGGCTCTGCGCACCAGTGCCGTTGCCGTTCGTCGCCGCGACCTTGAACGTGTATGTGCTCGCGTTCGCGAGGCCAGTCATGACGCCGCTCGTCGTCGCGCCGAAGACATGGGCAGGCTTCGCGACCGCGCCGAGGTACGGAGTGACCACGTACTTGGTGATGGGCGAACCATTGGTGACGCCGGGTGGGGCCCACCGCAATGTCGCGGCCGCGTTGCCCGCGGTCGCGACCACACCGGTCGGATTGGCGGGCGCGCCGATCGTGACACCGGGCGACGGGTTCGAGGTGGGACCCTGGCCGTTGTCGTTCACCGCGGCGACCTTGAAGGTGTAGGTCTTCCCGTTCGCGAGACCGGTGACGACCCCGTTCGTCGCAGTGGAGTTGAGCGTCTCGGGCGTCTGGGGCACGCCCCCGAGGAACGGCGTGATGACGTAGCCCGTCACCGGGTATCCGGGGTTCGTCGCCGGCGCCGACCACTGCACCTCCGCCTGCTGATTGCCGGTCGATGCACCGACCGAGCCCGGTGCACCCGGAAGGGGCAGCGGCTCGGCGAGCGCGGTGAGCGCGTCGATATAACCCCCGCCGGTGGTATCGGGATCGGTGTCACCCGGAAGCGGTGTGGCCGTATCTCGCAGGGTTGCGAGCACCGCACTCGCGCTCAGAGCCGGGTCGTACTGTTTGAGCAACGCGCCGACGGCGGCTGCCTCCGGTGCGGCCGCCGACGTGCCGTAGAAGCGCCACACGTTCTGGTCGTCCAGTTGCGCGAAGAACGTGGTCTGCACGCCGTCGGTCGCGGTGAAATCGGGTTTGTCGATGCGCAGCGGTGTCGCGAGCGGCGCGGTGCTGGGAACGTCGTTGAAGTAGTGCGTCACCGGACCGCGTGACGAATAGTCCTCGGGTGCCTCGTTCGCGTCGTACGCGATGGCCGCGGTGGAGCCGACCAATTGTGCACCGGTGTGGCCGAAGATCGTCGGACCCACGATGTCGGTGCCGGTCGAGACGTCGTGTTCGACCGCGAGGATCCCGCTCGCACCCGTGAGGATGAACTTCAATCTCGGGTTGGCCGCGCCGGAGTACTTCCCGATGACGATCTGTACCTGCTGCGGAACTCCGGTCGTGTTCTCGTAGTCGGCGTACTCGAACGGTGTCTGAGAGCTGTCGTTGTTGATCGTCGACGCCGCGACGATCGAACCCGAGCTGTTCACGACGAACGCGTCGAGGTCGGTGGTGACTCCGCCCCACGGCTGGTTCCATTGCAGGTCGAGGCCGAAGCCGCCGTTCGGCGCGACGGTGATCGTGTCGCCGGAGTCGGCGGAGCCCGACGGGTTGAAGTTGTGACACGACTCCAGTGGCTCGGCGACGAGCACCGAGTGCGGGCACGACGTCGGGCGGTACGACGGTGATTCGTACGACGAGACGTCGTTGCCACCGACAATGACGTTGTCGTTCCCGGCCGCCGAGAAGTACGGCACCCCCGCCGCCGCGGCCTGGTTCGCCGCGACGGCGATGGGACCGTTCTGGAAGAACGGCTCGTCGAGATACGACGCGTCGTCGACGATCACTGTCGCGTGATTGACAGTCCGCAGCCTGGTGATCTGGGACGCGAAGTCGACCTCCCCGTTGAACGCGGTCGCGAACGCGAGCCTCGCGCCGGGCGCGAGGTCGTGAACGAGCTGCGCCATCGCGCGGCCTTCGTCACTCTGTCCGCTGCCCGAGGCATCGGATTGGATGAGCACCGGGGTCGTGTAGCCGCAGGGGTTCCCGGGCCCGGGGAGGTCGCCGCTCGCGACGTCCTGCTGGGCGGTGGTGAAGGCGCCGGACGCGGAATTGAAGGAATCGGACAGGATGCCGACGGTCTGGCCCGTCCCGTCGACGTTGAACGACGCTCGGGCCGCGGCCACGTTCATGGCCACGTCGGCCTCCGAGGTGGCCGATCCGCAGGTCGGGCTCGCGGTGAGCGCGGCGCGCATCGCCGGTGGCACCGCGGCGGGATCGAGTGCGGCGACCCGAGGCGCGAGCACCTCGTTGACGTAACGCACCGCCGGACCCGCGGCGATCGCCGCGAGCGCGTTCGGCGCGACCGAGGCGGTCACGGTCGAGTACTGGCTGCTGACGTTCACGATGTTCGCGCCGGCCGCCTGGAGCGCGTCGAGCGTGGGCGCACCGACGTCGGCGGTGCGGATCTCGACGAGCACGTCTCCGTTCGCGCGACGCACCAGGCTGCCGACGCCGGCATCAGGGAGGCTCAGTGCGGACGCGCGCACGAAGCCGTGCCGGGGTGCATCGCGCGCGAGAACCGAAAGGCGAGGGGAGAGCTTGGCGCGTTTCGCGGTGGCGGCGGCATCTACCGGTCCCGGGGCCGGAGCCGCGCCGGCCGGCGACGGAGCGCGCCCGGCGAACCAGGCGCCACTCAGACACACCACGATCGCGACGGTCCCCCAGGCGCCCATGCGCTCACGCATCGCCGGCTACCCCCACGAGTCGTCGCATCACACCGCCCGCCGGCCGCCCGGCCGGGTCAGCACGTCAGCTTACGTTTCCCGACCGCCCGCGTTCTGCGCCATCGGTCACACCGTCGGTTCCGCACCCTCACGCGGGGTGCAGTCGGTACCCACGAGTCTTCGCCAGCTAGTCTCAATTCGACTATTACACGGCCGACTGGTTGGAGGCTCGGATGATTCGCAAGTTCCGCCCTCGTGCGGCGGTCGCCGCGCTCGTGATCGCGGGTGCCGTTTCCGCGTGCGGGAGCAGCAGCAAGGCTTCGAGCTCGGGATCGGCGACGACGACCTCGGCGCCGGCGCGCCTTGCGGCTTGCACGAGCGCGCGCCCCGAGATTGCAAGCACGAGCATCACCATGACGGTCTTCAACCGGCGGCGACGAGCTCGCGCGCCAACACGAAGGCCTCGCGGAAATCGATGAATTCCGCCTTGGCGCCATCGTGGAGCCGCCGCAGC
>DATJAA010000029.1:0-6540 GCA_035516815.1 Acidimicrobiia bacterium
GGCGGGGTCGACCGCCTCGACGTGCTGAACGAGCTCGCGGACGGTGAGCCCGTTCACGGTCCGGACGTCGAGGTCACCTTCTTCCAGGGTGCTCAGAAAGGAATCGAATCGATCGGTCTCCTTTTCCAACACGCCCTCGGCGGACATGGGCGGCACGCGCTGACCCGCGGACACCAGGAGGCGCTCCCGCAAGTCGAACGGGGGCCGGGTCGCGTCCGCCGCGCCGATCCCGGCCGCGACCTCGCGCAGCCGTTCGACCTCGGGCCGGGCTTCCGGATGCGCCTCGGCGTACCGCTCGATCGCGTCGCTCTCTTCGGGTTCACACGCGTCCAACGCGTAGGCGCCGAGGAGATCCTCGAACGCCTCTCGACTCAACTCCATGTCTGCTCCAGACCCTTCGCCGCGAGCGCGTCGGCGATCCGGCGCAACCCGAGTCGCATACGCGACTTGGCCGTTCCCTCGGGAATTCCCAGGTCGGCGGCGACCTGCCGGTACGTGCGGCCGGCAAAGTACGCGAGCTCGATTGCCGCGCGCTGCTCGGGTGGAAGCCGGTCGACCTCGGTCCGCACGTGCTCGGCGGTGATGATCGCCATCGCCAACTCTTCGATGTCGGGAACCGGCAGCACCGCCGCGGCGTCGCGCGCGTTGCGCCGGCGGCGCGCTTCCTCCCGCCGCACGACATCGACCGCCCGCCGGTGCGCGACCGTTCCGATGAACGTCCGCAGTCGCCCGCGCTCCGGATCGAATGCCTCCGGGCGCTCCCACAGCGCGAGGAACACATCCTGAGTGATGTCCTCGGCCGCGCGGCGGTCGCCGATCACCCGGGCCGCGAGGCCGAATACGTAGGAACCGAGCTGGTCGTACGTCTCGGTGAGCGCACCCGGATCGCGCGCGATCAGGCGCGTCCTCACCTCGTGTTCCCACGCGGTCCCTTCGACCGAGGTCATGCGACTCCCCGCGCGTCCGCCGACACGATTACAGCTGGATCTCCGTTCGGTCTTCGCCGTGACCGCCGGGTTGGATCACCCGTAGTATCCCGCCGCCGATCCGACGGCGCCGGGCGGGCGCGCCCGGCGGAGGATCTCGGACGAATCAGGAGAACACGGATGCCCGGGCTCTTCGACATCACGGGAAAGACGGCGCTGGTCACCGGCGGGAGCCGGGGCATCGGGCTCATGATCGCCCGGGGATTCGTCGACGCAGGCGCGACCGTCTACATCTCTTCACGTAAAGCCGACGTGTGCGACGAGGTCGCCGCCGAGCTCTCGAAGTCCGGCCGCTGCGTCAGTCTCCCGGCCGATCTCTCGCGAGCCGAAGAGTGCGAGCGCCTGGCGCTCGAGGTGTCCGGGCGCGAGGAGGCGCTGCACATCCTGGTGAACAACGCCGGCGCCACCTGGGGCGCACCGCTCGCGGACTACCCCGCCGACGCGTGGGACAAAGTGATGACGCTCAACGCGCGGTCGCCGTTCCTGCTCACCCGGGCACTCGTGCCGATGCTCGAGGCCGCCGGAACCGCGGACGACCCGGCCCGAGTCATCAACATCGGCTCGATCGACGGCATCCAGGTGCCGTTGCTCGAGACGTACGCCTACAGCACGAGCAAGGCCGCAGTCCACCAACTCACACGCCACCTCGCACGCCAACTCGGCCGGCGCAACATCACGGTCAACGCGGTGGCACCCGGACCGTTCGAGTCGAAGATGATGGCCGCGACGTTGCGCGACTTCGGCGACTCGATCGCGCGTTCGTCACCGCTCGGTCGCATCGGGCGGCCGGACGACATGGCCGGGGTCGCGATCTACCTCGCGAGCCGGGCCGGCGCCTACGTGACCGGCGCGGTCATTCCCGTCGACGGGGGAATCGCGACCACGAAGTAGGGCTTCGCACACATTCGCGACACCGGTGCAGATCGCCGGCCCGCCGGCCGCGCGATGACGTTACGCTCGGCAGATGGCCGAATCCGATCTCGCCCGCGTCGACAAGGCGATCGACGATCTGCTCGCCGCGCACGACCCCGCGCCGACGGACCCGAAGGTGTTCCGCGGGGCCCAGTACGACCTCGGTCTGGCGTGGGTGCACTTCCCCGAAGGGTTCGGGGGTATGGGCCTGGCACCGATCATCCAGCGCCACGTCGACCGCCGCCTGCGCGAGGCGGGTGCGCGCCCGCCGGCCGGGATGTTGTTCTTCGGCCTGTCACTCGCGGGGCCGACCGTCGTCACGCATGGAAACGACGATCTCCGCCGGCGCGCGCTCCGACCGATGTTCACCGGCGAGGAGATCTGGTGCCAGCTGTTCTCCGAACCGGGCGCCGGCTCCGATCTGGCCGGACTCGCGACGCGCGCGGTCCGCGACGGCGACGAATGGATCGTGAACGGACAGAAGGTTTGGAACACGCTCGCGCACGTTGCCGACCGCGGCATGTTGGTCGCGCGCACCGATCCTGACATCCCGAAACACAAAGGTCTCACCTACTTCATGGTCGACATGCACGCACCCGGCGTGGAGGTCCGCCCGTTGCGCCAGATCACGGGCGAGGCGGAGTTCAACGAGGTGTACCTCACCGATGCCCACATCGCTGACCGCGATCGCATCGGCGACATCGGCGACGGGTGGCGCGTCTCGATGACGACACTCATGAATGAACGCACCACGATCGGCGCGGCGGGCAGTAGCGGCACGAGTGCGAGGCGCGCCACCGCCATCCAGGAGGCAGTCGATCTCTGGCGGAAGCGGGCGGCCGCCGAGCGCGACGCAGTGAGCCGCGACCGCCTCGCACGCCTCTGGATCGAGAACCGGGTGCTGCATTTCACGAACCAGCGGGCGGCCGCGAAGGCACGCGCGGGAACTCCGGGGCCGGAGGGCTCCATCGCGAAGCTCGCGCTCGCGAACGTCAACAAGTCGACGTACGAGTTCTGCATCGACCTCCTCGGCGCCGACGGAACCGTCGGCTACGACTACACGTTCAAGCGGCCCGACGAAGGCGGCCTCGACGCGCCGCTCGGCTCGGCGCGAAAGATGTTCCTGCGCGCGCGGGCGAACTCGATCGAAGGTGGCACCTCGGAGATCATGCGAAATATCCTCGGCGAGCGGATCCTCGGCCTTCCCGGCGAGCCGCGCGCCGATCGCGATCTGCCGTGGTCGCAGGTCCCCCGAAGCTAGGAGAACTCATGAGCCAGCTCGCAGTCGACGGCTTCCGCGCCGAGCGCGGCGCGATCCTGGAGGTCGCGAAGGGGCTGTCCGAGGAAGAGTGGGGGCAACCGTCGGCGTGCGCGGGCTGGACGGTGCGCGACGTCATGGGCCACATGGCATGCACGCTGCACGGCGTGATCGATCCGGCATTTCTCCCGAACACCGACCGCGACACGGAGCAGAGCATGGAGCCGGCCGTCGCGGAACGGCGCACCTGGCCGATCGAGGCGGTTCTCGAGGAGTACGAGACCTGCAGCGAGCAGGCCGCCAACGTCTTCGCGAGTGTCCAGGATGCACCGCTCGCCGACACCATGCTCCCGATGGGCGAGCTCGGTACGCACCCGATGTCGATCCTGCCGAGCACGTTCTTGTTCGACGGCTACACGCATCTGCGCCACGACATCCTGACGCCCACGGGTTCAGTTGATCGGCCACAGCCCCCGCGCGACGAGATGCGGCTGCGGCCCACCGTCGAATGGATGCTCGCGGGCCTCCCCTGGATGTGCGAGGACGCCCTCGCCGGCATCGTCGATCGCCCACTTGTGCTCGTACTCGACGGACCGGGCGGTGGCACGTGGACCATCGCGCCGGGAGGCGACAGCGGTCGCGTCGTGCTCACCGAAGGTGCAGGCGACCGCGCCGCCGCGACCGTTCACAGCTCCGACCACGACTTCGTTATCTGGGGGACCCGGCGCGCGCCGTGGCGCGACCTGACGAAAACCGAAGGCGACGACGCCTACGCGGCGCGTGTCCTCGACGCGATCAAGATCATCTGATCACGCGACCTCTATGCGCGCCCGGCCCTCGCGCTTGGAGGCATAGAGCGCGCGGTCGGCCTCCGCGAAGGTCGTCTGCGGATCATCGCCGAGCCGGTGCGCCGCGATCCCGACGCTGAAGCTCGGAACGTCACCGGTCGCCAGCCAGGTCTCCAGCAGCCGCCGCGCGATGGCGCTCGACTCGCCGTCGTGCGCGTGTACTCGCACGACGAACTCGTCACCGCCGTAGCGGGCCACGCTGTCCTGGTCGCGCAACCCCGAACGCAGGTGTGCGCCGAGCTGCTCGAGCAGGCGATCGCCACCCAGGTGTCCGCGCGTGTCGTTCACGTCCTTGAAGTGGTCGACGTCGATGAGCAGCAGCGAGTCGCCCGGTTGCAGACCGGCGACGAGGGCGTCGGCGTGGCGGCGATTGCCGACACCTGTCAGCGCGTCGCGCAACGTTTGCTGCCCGAGCGCCTCGAGGAGTCGGAGCTGTTCCAGCCGGCCGCCGAACTCGCTCGACAAGAGCCGCACGAGTTGGTCCGTCACCGGGTCGGGCGGAACGCCGTACGCGACGACCACCGCGATCACGCCGGACGGGCCGACGAGCGGTATGACGAGACGGCGTCCGTCTGACACGGTCTCGCCCGTGTCGGCGGCGACGCGGACGAGCTCGCACGGCGCCGCGGCCGCACGGTCGGCGGCAATCACCCCCGATTCGACGAGGAACAGCTCGACCCGGTGGGCGTGGACGATCGTCCGCGTCGATTCGGAGGCGAGCTGTGCGCCCTCGCTCAGACTCAGCACGTCGCGCAAGCTCGACGAGGCCGACACCAGGGCGCCGAGGTCGTGCGCGTAGCGACGCGTACGCGCCATGGCCCACGCGATGGTCTCGGCAATCAGCACCGATGAGATGATGGCGACGAGGAGCCCCGCGAACGACACGGTGACGTCGGGCGTCGTGACCGTCAGCCACGCGCAGCCGAGCGCGACCACCGGAGCGAAGAGCAACGCGGTGCCCCGAGGGTGGACCAGACCGAGCCAACCGAAGATCAGGACGAAGAACGCGGGATAGGCGACACGCGCCTGATCGGTCGCGGCGTAGCCGGTCCATTGACCGGAGGCGAGCAGGAGCACGAGGCCGACGACCGCGAGCACGACCGAAGCGCGCGGATGCATACGCGTCCAGGGCACGAACAGCACGGCGAACGCGCAGAACAGGCTCATCAGGCCCAACAGCCGCATCCGGGTGACGTCGACTCCGGTCACACCGAGGGCGTGCAGGGCAAAGGAGTTGACGACGGCAACGAGGCCCGCGCCCAGGAACAGTGCTGCCCCCGAGCGCGCGATCAGCCGCGCCTCGCCGATGTTCTCCACGTCACCGTGTCGGACGGCGCCGGGCTCGGGTTGAGGCGGGCGCCCGCTCGTCACATTTCGAAGGGATCCAGGTCAAGCGGACCGGACGCCCGATTTCGGCCCCTTTCGGGCGCCGCCCGCCCGGGACGGTGCTCAGCCGCCGGAGACGTCCTGGACCCGCTGCTTGCCGGCCGCGATCCACGGCATCATCGAGCGCAACTCGGCGCCGACCTTCTCGATGGGGTGCTTGGCCGCGGCGTCGCGCATCCGGTTGAAATTGGGCCGGCCGTTCTCGTTCTCGGCGATCCATTCCCTGGCGAACTCGCCGGAGCGGATCTCGCCCAGGATCTTCTTCATCTCTACCTTGGTCGCCGGGGTGATGACGCGCGGACCGCGTGACATCTCCCCGTATTCGGCAGTGTCACTGATCGAGTAGTTCATCGCCGCGATGCCACCCTCGTAGATGAGGTCGACGATCAGCTTCACCTCGTGCAGCGTCTCGAAGTACGCGCTCTCGGCCTGGTAGCCCGCCTCCACGAGGGTCTCGTAACCGTTGCGGATCAGCTCGACGAGGCCACCGCACAGCACGACCTGCTCACCGAAGAGGTCGGTCTCGGTCTCTTCCTCGAAGGTGGTGTCGAGCACACCGGCACGCGTGCCGCCGATGCCCTTCGCGTACGCGAGCGCCGTCTGTTTCGCCTTCCCGGTGGCGTCGTTGCCGACGGCGACGAGGCACGGCACGCCGCCGCCCTCGTCGTAGGTACGCCGCACCAGGTGACCGGGACCCTTCGGCGCGATCATCCATACGTCGACACCTGCGGGCGGGGTGATCTGGCCGAAGTGGATGTTGAAACCGTGGGCAAAGGCGAGTGAGTTGCCGTCGACCAGGTTAGGCGCGATGTCGGCCTCGTAAACCTTCTTCTGCTCGGTGTCGGGCAACAGCACCATGACGATGTCGGCCTCGCGGACCGCCTCGGCCGGCGGCAGAACACGCAGACCCGCAGCCTCCGCCTTCGCTTGTGACTTCGAACCGGCGCGCAGACCGACAACGACGTCGATGCCCGAGTCCTTCAGGTTGAGCGCGTGCGCGTGACCCTGCGACCCGTAGCCGAGGATCGCGACGAGCTTGTCGGAGATCAAACCCAGGTCGGCGTCGTTTTCGTAGTAGACGGTTGCAGGCATCGAACGCAGGTCTCCTCGTGAGCATCCCGGCCGGTTGGCGACCCATAGTGTCGCCAAC
>DATJAA010000030.1:0-2918 GCA_035516815.1 Acidimicrobiia bacterium
CGAAGACCAGGCGCCACAGCCGCCCGCGGCGGGTGCGTTCCCGGATCCGGCTGACGTCGAGGCCGCCGGCGATCACCGCCGCGCCACCCATGAAGGCGAGGTCGGCGCGCCCGCGAATCGGCTCGTTGTCGTCTGTACCGCGATCTCGCCGACGCACGCGCACTCCCCCCAAAAGGCGGCCTAGGTCACGCAGCGTAGCGAACTGTGCGCATTTCGGGAAGACCGGAGCGTGGCAATGTCGACGCTGATCGTGAGTGTTCTCGACGTTGTCCGTGAGCCCTCCGGTCGGTCCGGGCGCCGGCGCACCGGCTTATAGGGTGCGGCGGTGAGTCAGCCGGTCGACGGGGTCGACGCCCGCACTGACCGGGTCGCGCAGGCCACGATCGGCGTCGCGCTGCTCGCGGCCTTCGTCTTTCGCCTCTCGTGGATCGTCTCGATCCTCACGATCGTGGTCGCGATCGGAGCCCTGGCGGGGCCGATCGGCAACGGCCTGCACCGGACGTTCGAGCGATTCATCGCGCCGCGGCTCCCCGCGTACGACCGCACCGCGCCCGGCGCGTGCATCGACGCGGTGACGGTCCGGGCGCAGGATGCGCTCGCGGCGGCGATCCTCGCGGTCGCCACAATTGCGTTCGTCCTCGGAATCGGTCTGGTCGGTTGGGTACTCACGGTCGCCGAAGCAGTGATCGCGATCATGGCCGCGACGACGGGCATCCACGTCGCCGACCGGATCCGGCGCCGATTCTGATCCTCGCGGCCGGGTGGGCGGCACACAGACGAGTTGCTCGAGTCGCTCGTGCGCTCAGACCTCGAAGCGGCCGTAGCCGCCTCGGTAGAAGAGGAGCGGCCTGCCTTCCGGCGAGTAGCCGAGCTCGAGGACCCGGCCGACCACGATCAGATGATCGCCGGCGTCGTGTTCGGCGACCGTCTCGCAATCGACGAAGGCGATCGCGGAGTCGAGCAACGGTGCACCGGTACGCCCCGTCGTGTAGGCGATGTGCGCGAACCGGTCGGCGCCCTTCTGCGCAAACAGACGGCAGACTTCTTCGCCTTCCTCGTCGAGGATGTTCGCGGCCCACTTGCGGGCGGCCTGGATGCGCGGCCAGGTCGAGGACGACTTCGCCGCGCAGAAAAGCACGAGTTGCGGATCGAGCGACACCGACGTGAAGGAGTTGCACGCCATGCCGACAGGCTCGTCGCCGTCGACGGCGGTGATGATCGCGACGCCGGTGGCGAAGTGACCTAGCACCGTGCGCAGAGATGCGGGATCGGGCGCGAGTACCTGCTTGCGCGACGGACTCATCGCGCCCCGGGCGGCGTGGGAACGAGCTCGATGTCGAGACCCTCGAAGCCGGCGACCACCTCCGGTCCGCCGATGCGCGCGGAATAGTCCTGCGCGGCGACCTGGATGCCGTCGAGGGCGTCGTCGCCGTGCGAGGGATCGTGGTGGAACAGCACGAGGCGGCGCGCCCCGGACTCGCGGGCCACGTGCACCGAGTAGTCGACCGTGCAATGGCCCCAGTGCCGCTTCGGCGCGTACTCCTCGGGTGTGTGTTGGGCGTCGTGTATCAGCAGATCCACGCCGTCGCAGAGCTCGAGGATCTCGTGCGGGATGTAGTCATCGGCATGCTCGGGCCCGCAGCCCTGACCGTGGTCGGGGACATAGGCGACCGAGACGCCGTTCAGCTCGACTCGGAACCCGAGCGTCGGGCCGACGTGGCGCACCCAGCGCGACCGGACCTTGGCGCCGCCGACCGGGAAGTCGTCGTCGCCGGTGTCGTGGAAGCGCACATCGCCGCCGAGCTGATCCGGCCGGACCGGGAAGAAGGGCGGTTGCATCAACTCGGTGAAGACCTCGGCCAGCACGCCCCCGTCCTGGCGCGGTCCGAACACGTCGAGGCTGGAACCGGGGCGGTGCAAGGGGGGGAAGAACGGCAGACCCTGGACGTGATCCCAATGAAGGTGGGTGAGCATCACCGAGCCGTGGAACTCTCCGGAGCAGCGCTCCGCGTACGGCCGCAGACCCGTTCCCATGTCGAACAGGATTGGCGGGGCGCCGTCGGATTCGAGCGCCACGCTCGACGAATGGCCGCCGTAGCGCGCGTAGCTCCGACCTGCGCAGGGCGTCGAACCACGGACGCCGTTGAACACGACGCGCATCCCCCCGGACATGGCCGGGCAGACTACCCACGCGACGTCGTCATTGAACAGCGGCCCGTACACTGCCGACCGGAGGTGGCCGAAGATGGCGGTCGACACGCAGCCCGGACGAACACATCTCGACACCGACGGCGACGTCATCGTGACCGAAGGCCTGACGAAGGTCTTCGACGGACGTGGCGGACCCGTTCGGGCCGTGGAAGACCTCAACCTGCGCGTACGGCGGGGCGAGATCTTCGGGCTGCTCGGGCCCAACGGCGCCGGGAAGACCACGACGGTCGGCATGCTGACCACGCGTGTGATCCCCACGTCGGGAAAGGCGATGGTCGGCGGCATCGACGTCATCGGGCGCCCGGCCACAACCAAGCAGGTCATCGGTGTCGTGCCGCAGACCAACACGCTCGACCGCGCCCTCGACGTCGCAGAGAACCTCTACTTCCACGGTCGCTACTTCGGGATGGGCGCGCGCGAGTCACACGAGCGGACCGCGGTCCTGCTCGAACAGTTCCGGCTGGCCGACCGCGCGACGGCCAACGTCAACGAGCTCTCGGGCGGCATGGCGCAGCGACTCATGGTGGCGCGGGCGATCATGCACGAGCCCGACGTCCTGTTCCTCGACGAGCCGACCTCGGGGCTCGACCCGCAGAGCCGCCTCGCGCTCTGGGACGTCATCGGCGAGCTGCACGAGAACGGTCAGACGATCGTGCTCACGACCCACTACATGGAGGAGGCGGATCAGCTCTGCCAGCGCGTGGCCA
>DATJAA010000031.1:0-7664 GCA_035516815.1 Acidimicrobiia bacterium
AAGCGCCATGCGCCAATGATGCTGACGACCGATCTCGCGTTGAAGGTCGATCCGATCTACACGCCGATCGCCAAGCGCTTTCACGAACATCCCGACCAGCTCGCCGACGCGTTCGCGAAGGCGTGGTACAAGCTCTTGCACCGCGACATGGGTCCCGTCTCCCGCTACCTCGGCCCGTGGGTACCCGAGCCGCAGCTCTGGCAGGATCCGGTCCCGGCCGTCGATCACGACCTCATCGGGAAACAGGACATCGCCGCCCTGAAGCGCACGATCCTCGCATCAGGTCTGTCGATCTCCCAACTGGTCGTCACCGCGTGGGCGTCCGCAGCGAGCTACCGCGGCACCGACAAGCGCGGCGGCGCCAACGGTGCGCGCATCCGCCTCGCGCCCCAACGGGACTGGGAGGTCAACGATCCGGACCGGCTGGCCAACGTGCTCCACACCCTCGAAGGCATCCAGCAGGACTTCAACCGAGCACAGCCCGGCGCGACTCGGGTCTCGCTCGCAGACCTGATCGTCCTGGCCGGATGCGCGGCCGTCGAGCAGGCTGCCGAGAACGCCGAACATGACCTCGTCGTTCCCTTCGAGCCCGGTCGAACCGACGCCACGCAGGAACAGACCGACGTCGAATCGTTCGCCGTGCTCGAACCGGTCGCCGACGGGTTCCGCAACTACCTGCGCGCCCCAGACAAGCTCCCGCCCGAGCAACGCCTACTGGACCGCGCCAACCTCCTGACGCTGACCGCCCCCGAGATGACCGTGCTCGTCGGCGGCATGCGCGCACTCAACGCCAACTCCCAGCAGACGACGCACGGCGTCCTCACCCACAGGCCCGAGACCCTGACCAGCGACTTCTTTGTCAACCTGCTCGACACGAACACCGAATGGACGGCTTCTCCCACGGTCGAGCACGTCTACGAGGGTCGTGATCGCGCCACGGGCGACGTCAAATGGACCGCCACCGCAGTCGACCTCGTCTTCGGCTCGAACTCCCAACTTCGAGCGCTGGCCGAGGTCTACGCAAGCGACGACGCCCGATCGCACTTCGTCCACGATTTCGCCGCAGCATGGGCCAAGGTCATGAACCTCGATCGCTTCGACCTCGCCTGACCGAACCGATCGACCTGGAAGGGCGCGGCGCCGAGACATCGCATGCGGCACCGGACCGAGAATGCCCGCCGTCGCGCCAGCGCGTGCGTCGCCGCGGTCGTGCTCTTGTTCGCGTGCGCGAGCTGCGCGGGGTCGTCGTCCGCGGCCACGAGGGAGTGCTCGAGGCTGCGCACCGCATGGGCCCCGGTGACCGACAAGGGCAAAGCACGCGCAGCCGGCGCGCTGATCACGATCAACGCCGCGAACGCCGCGTTCGCGCCGACCTGCATCACCGATGTCCCCGAGGGACCGGTGACACTCGTCGTGCACAACACCGGTCAGTCCATTCACAACGTCCGGATCACCGCGCAGCACATCGACGTCGACATCACACCCGGACACACCGCGAATATCCGCGTGGTCGTCGGGCACGATCCCATCGTCTACGTGTGCAAGTACCACCGATATCTCGGCATGGTCGGCTTCCTGATACCCGCCGGCACATGACGACCGCCGCACGCGTCGTGCAACCTGACCCCACGACGGCTCGATCCCGGCTTCGACGAACGACACCGGCCGCCGACGCAACCGCACCTGCTTCGGCGCGCACGCCGGCTCGGTGAACGTTGAGCGGCTCCGGCGGCCTGAAGACGGCCTCACCACCGCGTCGGCCCTGGTCAGAGCACGTTCGTACAGCGTCCGGCGCACAGACCGTCGCCGACACCACCACCCGAGGCGCGACCGGAACTGCGAATGCACAGCAGTCAACGTTGCTGACTGGCTGTCATCATTTCGCAACCCTCGGCGCCGCGGCCCAGGAGCCCGGGCGCGACGGTCGCACCTATGCGCGCAAGGCCGTCCCACCATCACGCGTTGCGTGAGCGACCATTGTGGAAATCTCCACTCGGAAGCCATCCTCGATTCGTGTCGGGTGGAAGCCGGTCAAGGGACCGCCGTCGAGTTCGGCTTGTAGCGCGGCGTTGACACGCTCGGTGTCCGACTGCTCCGTGAGGATCGCGTTGAGCGAGAGGACCATCGGCTGACCCACTTGACCGTGGCCAACCGTGCCGACGTTGCTCGCAGCGAGCGCTGTGATTTCGTCAGGGAGCAGTGCGCGGTCGTGCGCCGGATCGATCCAGCGGTGAATCTCGTCGAAGCGGTCGCGCACGTCCGGCGATACTGGCACCATGTCGCTCAGCACCACGCGGCCACCCGGACGGCACACACGCGCCATCTCGCTGACCTGCCTTGTCGGGTTCTCGAAATGGTGCAACGCGGCTCGACACACCACAATGTCGAAGCTAGCGTCGACGAACGACAGAGTCGCGACATCGCCCTCTTGGAGGAGGACGTTGCGTATACCGTCGGACTCCAGCCGTCGCCGACCGACTTCGAGCACAGCTGCAGTGATATCGACGCCTACCACCTGACGCACATGAGGCGCGAGAGCCTGCGCGTTGTGGGCCGCCCCGCACGCGGCGTCGAGAGCAATCCAGTCAGCATCCAGCGGGCCTGCCCAAGCGACATTGCTGGCGCGCTGCTTCCCCAAAGCAGACTCCTCGCCTTTGAAGAGTCCGACCTATCGCTCGAACGAACGACGGACGACGTCATCGTGCCCGCAAGGCGCGCCATTCACGCCTCCAGCGTTCGTCATGACAGCGAGCGTAGCCATGGCAAGCCGCAAGATGGGCCGCCCCGTCCGACACGCTCACACTCCCGCGGGACGCCGTGCAACCGACCTCGCGAGACGACAACGACGGTGCGACCATGCCCCCGAAGGCCGGTTCGGCCGTGTTCGCCTGCGTCTTGCTGCGCGACATCGAAGATGCGAGCGACCCCCCTCGCGCGTCGAAGCTTTCTTACCATTATCGGCTTCGATGAGGGTGCGTGAAGCGTGGTTCGTCGAGCGCTGTGAAGCTTCTTCAGCCGCCGCAATCCAAATCAGACCGGCAGACCCTCTGGCGACACTTTGGGCCTCATCCTGCTTCACACGGGATCCCGACGAGCGTGACGACGCGGAGGCGGATGATCTGGTGGAGATCACTCGTGAGCCGGGACAGGCGATCGAGGTGTTACGCGCGTGATTGAAGTTCGGTCTGCAGATTCGGGATGGCCTTGTCGAGATTGCGCGCGTAAATCGCTCCGAACACTCGGCCGAGCGTGCCCGACCCAGGTCCCTCGGCCGCGACCGTCCAGATCAGCCGCGTGTGATCGGGATCCACGGACTCGAAGCGATGGTCGTAATGAACCTTCGTCGTAAGGAACCGGCCCACCCATTGCCATCGTCTCGGCGGTTCGTAGATTTCCATCCGAAACGTCGAACGCGCGCCTCCCGCGAGGCTGAACGCGCCCTCGGAGACATCTGTGAGCGGCCCGGGCGGCTCGAGCGACGCACGCTTGATGTGCTTGGCCCACGACGTCCAGTGCTCCACGTGGGTGAGGTGCTCCCAGGCGTCCTGTAGACCAACGTCGACGGTGAACTCTCGAACGACAAGCATGGTCACCGAACGATCATCGCGCCCGTTGCGATGCTTGAACGACTCGACCCAGGACCGCCCGGGCCTTCTCCTCATCGCTGTACCGACGCGAGGTTGGCTTCGACTTCACCTGTGTATTCACAGCCCTCATCCTCATTCCAAGGTAGAGAGAGCCTCCGCGATCCCGGCGATCCAGTCGCGAAACGGAGTGCCGGGCAGGCCTACCCCGAGATCGACGTCTCACTCCAAGGTCGAGCACGCGAGAGCACGCGCAGCCGAGCGCAACCGCATCGTGTGATTGCTCGACACGACGGCCCGTACCGCCAAACCCTCGTCGTCGCCGAAGTCGACGGCTCCTGGCTCATCTGCGGACACCGCAATGATCCGCGCACGCAGCATGCGTAACCGTCACGTAACCGCAGCCGAAGTCGGCGCGTTGCCGGGAGCACCGGCGGTGCGCGAGGTCACGTCGTTCCGATTGGACGGGGTCGCCGGTCTCGGCGCTTCGGCAGTTGGAGGATCGCACGCACTGCGGTGGAGAGCTCGCCCACGACGATCTCGGGAGGGGCTTCGGCGAGGAGTTTTGGCGCCCAGTCGTCGAACGCGGTGACGGCACCGAGCGCGGTGACCATGCGGATTTCCTCGTGCACGTCGGTGGCGGTCTCGTGCACCGCGGCCCGGATGCGTTCGTGCATCTGCAGATGCTCCGACAGGTCCTGTACGGCCTTGTGCATCTCCTCGACGGCGTGGCGGTTGCGCTCGAGGAGGCGGAAGAAGTCCATGTGATCGAGGAACATCTCCACCAGCCAGGTGAGCGCATCGGCGAACTCCGAGAGGTTTCGCGCGCGTTCGAGCCGGTCGACGAGCTCACTCACGGTCTCTTCCAACGGCTGCATGAGCGCGTGCAGGATGTCGTCCTTGCTGGCGAAGTGGTAGTAGAGCGCGGCCTTGGTGATGTGGAGGCGCTCGGCGATCTGGCGCAGCGAGGTCGCGTCGTAGCCCTGCTCGACGAAGAGCTCCGACGCGACGCGCAGGATCTCGGCTCGCGTGTCTCGACCGGGTGCCCGCGTGCGCCGGGCGCCCCCTCCTGGTGCCGTCGCCGCCTGCACATCGAGGGCCATTCCCTGATTCTACTTGACGGACGGTAGGTTTTCACTTACCGTTCGACAAGTAAGGACGACCGAACCGTCGTCACATTCCCGCACGCGGCGCAGGAGGTACCCCCGTGACTGCTCCCGTCATCGAGGCTGAAGGCCTGACCAAGCGATACGGCGAGACCCAGGCCCTCGCCGGCATCGACCTGCAGGTGGACAAGGGCACCCTCCTCGGCGTGCTCGGCCCCAACGGCGCCGGCAAGTCGACCGCGGTGCGCATTCTGACCACGCTCGCCCGGCCCGACTCGGGCGGCGCACGCGTCGCCGGCTTCGACGTCGTGCACCAGGCCGCCGAGGTGCGGCAACGCATCGGGGTCACCGCCCAAGACGCGACCGTCGACGTCGCGCTCACCGGCCGCCAGAACCTCATGATGATCGGCGAACTGAGCTGGCTCACCCGCGCGGACGCCAAAGCCCGCGCCGCCGAACTCCTCGACCAATTCGACCTCACGCCCGCGGCCGACCGCATCGTGAAGGGCTACTCGGGAGGCATGCGCCGCCGCCTCGACCTCGCAGCCAGCTTGGTGACCAATCCGCCGATCCTGTTCCTCGACGAACCCACGACCGGCCTCGACCCTGCCAGCCGCGCCGCCATGTGGGACGTCATCCGCGGCCTCCTCGACGACGGCGTGAGCGTGCTGCTGACGACGCAATACCTCGACGAGGCCGATCAGCTCGCGCACCGCATCGCGGTGATCGACCACGGCCGCGTGATCGCCGACGGCACACCGGCCGAGCTCAAGGCCCGAACCGGCCGCCAACGCGTCGACGTTCGCCTGTCCCAACCGGCCGTAGGAGCAGTCGAAGCGCTCGCAACGCTCGTCACCGCACCGCCGATCGTCGGCGACGACGGCCGCACCCTCAGCCTCGCCGTCGACGAGGAGCCCGGCCTGGGATCGCGCGTCGTCGAAGCGCTCGGCGCGAACGGCATCCGCGTCGACGAGGTGTCAGTGCACCGGCCCTCACTCGACGACGTCTTCTTCCACCTCACCGGCCACGCCGCCGAAGACGACGACGCAGGGGAGGCCGCATGAGCGCCGTCGATGTCCTCGAACCCACCGCCACCACCGTCGAGACCGAGCCCACGCGGCCCAGAACTCGACACTGGGCATGGATGCGCGACGCCCGGGTCTTGACACGCCGCAACCTCGTGCACGTCCGTCGCGAACCGGCACAGCTGTCCGACGTCACCGTGCAGCCCATCCTGTTCACGCTGCTGTTCACGCAACTGTTCGGCGCCGCCGTCGTACTGCCCGGCGGCGGCTCCTACATCGACTTCGCCGTCGGCGGGCTCCTCATCATGAACCTGGTCACCTCCGCGCCGATGGGCACCGCCGTCGGACTCGGCTCCGACATGAGCACCGGGATCATCGACCGCTTCCGCACCCTCGCGATGCGGCGATCAGCCATCGTCGCAGGCCGGACCTTCTCCGACCTGCTCGCCAGCATCATGTGCGCCGTGTTCGTCGCACTGGCCGGCCTCATCGTCGGCTGGCGACCCGAAAACGGCCCCTTCGGCTTTCTCGCCGGCGTCGGCATCGCCCTGCTGTTCGGCTACTCCCTCAGCTGGTTCGGCGCCTGCATCGGTCTCGCCACGAAAGGCCCGGAATCGGCCCAGTCGATCGGCCTCATCATCCTGTTCCCGCTCGCTTTCGTCTCCAACGCCTTCGTACCCACCAACAAACTGCCGACCTGGCTCGGCACCATCGCCGCGTGGAACCCCGTCAGCGCCGCCGGCGCCGCCGTACGCGAACTCTGGGGCAACCCGAACCCGTCATCCACCATCTCCGCGTGGCCCATGCAACACCCGGTCGCGGCCGCGCTCATCTGGTCGCTGGTGATCCTCTCAGTGTGTTCAATCACGGCAACCTGGCTGTTCAAGCGCCGAACAACTGAATAGACACCCAACTATGCGTTCGGCTCCGAGCGTCCCCGAGAAGCTCAGTCGGGCGGGGAATTGTGCATGAGCGTGATGGCGTGTTCGGGGCAGGCGACGACGCAGAGGCCGCAGGCGTGGCAGTCGGCGGCGCGGGGTGCATACGCGGTTTGGCGACGGTGCGCGGCAACCCGAAGCCTGGCGAACCGGCCGAGCGCTCGATAGTCGGCGTCGTCGATGCGCCGGACCTCGAACACGTCGTTCGGGCAGACCTCGAGACAGTCGTGTTTCGCCTCGCAGCGAGCGTGGTCGACAATCGGAGCCCAGGACCCGGCCGGGGCGTTGCACCGCTCGCCGGACCGGTCCGGATGCCGGGCCGCGCGTCGCTTCTTCTCGAGAGCCGGGTCATCGGTCATCACGATCCCCTTTCGAGCGTGCGCCGGACGATGAGATGCGTCGCCGCCCGAACGGCCGCATCATCGGCGCCGACGGCGATCGCGTCGGCGGCGCCGTGCAGCACCTGGAACAACAGATACGCGGTCGGGACGACGTCCACGGCCGCGAAGGCACCGTCGGCCACGCCGGCGGCGATGAACGCGCCGATGAGCGCCGGCGCCGACTGCGGGTCGTCGATCGCGCGCACGCGCGCGATCGCGCCGTGGAACACCACGTCGTGGAGACCGCCCAGCTCGAGCTGGTAAGAGATGAACCGGTCGATCTCGTCGTCGAGCGTCGCCCACCAGTCGGTGATCGAAACGTCGAGTCGCTCGCGCACCGCCGCGGCATACTGCGCGACGAGATGATCTCCCACCGCGACCAACAGGTCGTCCCACGTGTCGAAGTAGCGGTAGAAGTTTCCCTTCGCGGTCGCCGCCGCGGTCGTCACGTCCTCCACGCGACAGCCGTCCGGGCCCTGCCGGCGCAACACCCGCTCCGCGGCCGCGACGAGCTCACGCCGCCGCTCATCAGGATGCAGCCGACGCCGCGTCCCTCGCTCAGATCTGGAACGCGTAGCCATCCGGGTCACGCAAGAACGCCGTCGGCCAACCCGGCCCCAGCTCCGACTTG
>DATJAA010000032.1:0-9093 GCA_035516815.1 Acidimicrobiia bacterium
TGCGACCTGCGGACGAGTGCAAGGTCAGGCCGCGGGCGACCTCGGCCGCATCTGACACGCCGAAAGCCTACCGATAGCGCTTTCGCGCTCAGCTCGGCCGCGGCTCCCATCGGAACCGCAACGCCGCGACCGCGATTCCGAACACTCCCCACGCCAACAGCACGCCGACATGGAACCACGACAAGCCACTCCCGGAGAGCGAGGGGTCGAATACCTCGGCGAGTTGGAGCACGAGATGCCGGATCGGGAAGATCGCGGCGACTCGCCCCGGCGCGGAGCTGTTCGCGATCGTGCCGAAGGCTCCCGAGATGAAGAGGAGCGGGAACAACACGAAGTTCACTATCGCCGGCGCCGCGTCCTCGTTCGGGATGAACGTCGCGATCGCGGCGCCACAGGCGGTGAAGCAGAAGGCCGCGAGGAGGATCGTCAGCGCCAACGCGAGATACCGGTGCGGCAAGGTCACTCCGTATGCCGTAACACCGAGCCCGATCGTCAGCACGGAGAGTATTGCCGCCGACAGGATCGCATTGCCGACGATGCCCGCTATGTAAACGAACGGAGGGAGCGGCGTGCCGCGTACGCGCTTCAGCACCCCGCGGTCCCGCCGAACCGAGATCGTGAACGCAAGGTTCGTGTAGCACGAGGAAACGAGGCCGAAAGCGAGTATCGCCGGCACGTAGTACTGCGCGAACCTCGCCGTGCCGTGGGCGAGGTGCACGTGATCATTCCCATTTATCGCGGCGTAGATGACGAGGAACATGAGCGGGAACGCGAAGGTGAAGCCCGCGAGCGCGGGATTGCGCCAGAACATCTTCCGTTCCCATCGGGTCTGGCGGTAGGTCGCGGCGAACGCGTCGATCATGGTTCGGAGGCGCCGTTCTCGTGATCGTCGGTGAGCTCGAGGTAGACGTCCTCAAGCGAAGGACGCGTCACGGTGAGCCCGGTGAGCTCGTCGCCTCGCGCGAGCGCCCACGCGGTGAGCTCGCCCAGGACCGCGGTCGGCCGCGGCGTCCGGACGACGACGATCCGACCCAGCTCCTCGGTTACCGTGACCGGGAGGTCGGCCGGACGGGTTCCGGCCGGGAGCTCGAAACGGATGGCGACCTCGGCGTCGGCGCGGCCGCCGATCGATTCCGGCGGGCCGTCGGCGACCTTCCGGCCCGCCGCGATGACGACCACGCGGTCGGCGAGCGCCTGCGCCTCTTCCATGTAGTGGGTCGTGAGGAGCACCGTCTTGCGGAGGACGCCGAGCCGCCGGACCAGCTCCCACGCCTGCCGGCGGGCCGAGGGATCGAAGCCCGTCGTCGGCTCGTCGAGGAAGAGCAGATCGGGATCGCCGATGAGCCCGAGCGCGAGGTCGAGGCGCCGCTGCTGGCCGCCGGAGAGTGCTCGAACACGGCTCTTCGCCTTCTCGACCAATCCGACCAACTCGATCACCTCGTCGACCGCCCGCGGCGCGGGGTAATAGCCGGCGTACATGGTCACGACCTCGCGCACCGTGAGGAACGGGTCGAAGCCGCACTCCTGCAACACGATGCCGATGCGCGTACGGTACGCGGCACCGCCGACCGCGGGGTCGAACCCGAGCACGCGCGCTTCGCCGCCGTCGCGCCGGCGGTAGCCCTCGAGAATCTCGACGGTCGTGGTCTTGCCCGCGCCATTCGGGCCGAGCACGGCAACGACCTCACCCTCGTCGACGTGAAATGTGAGGTCGCGAACGGCCTCGACCCCGCCGTACGACTTTCGGAGTCCCCGCACGTCGATCACGCTCACGCCGCCATGCTTGCACGGCGGGGCCCGTAGCTCTATCCGCTCACCCCGGCTTTGGATCGGCGCGACAGAAGCCGCTGCCGGATCCGGTCGAGGCGAGCGATGTGGTCGACGATGCGTTGCCGCGCCTGCTCGGCGTCGGCGTTCAGACCCTCGATCGATTCGATGTTCCAGTGCCGCAACACGACCGGAACGAGCACCTGCTCGTAGTGAACGACGAGGTCGTAGATACCGGCCGCCGCGATCGCGGCCGCGTGCGCGCTGAAGTCGGGAATTCCCGTCCCCGGCATCTCGAAGTGCCGGACCTGGCGCTCGATCGCGCACACGGTCGCCGAAGGATCGACCTCGAGCGCCGCGCTGACGAGATCACGGTAGAAGAGGTAGTGGAGGTTCTCGTCGGCGGCAACGCGGGCCATGACGCGGTACCCGTCGTCGTCGCCGAGCAGGCAACCCGTGTTGCGATGCGAGATACGAGTCGCCAGCTCCTGGAGCGCGACGTACGCGAGCGCGTCGACGGCAGTGTCCGGCTGCGGTACGCGCGCGCCGCACACCTGCTCCATGCGCGCGGCTTCGAGCGCGACGAGGTCGACTGCGTGCGTGACCGTGATGTAGTCGCGGATCACGGTGCCGTGCCGCATCTCCTCCGCCGTCCAACGGCGCGCCCATCCGCGCCACACCTCGTTCGCGAACATCCGGTTGATGGTCTCGAAGTAGTACGGCAGGTTGTCCTCGGTGAGCAGGTTGACGACGAGCGCGCTGCGCACGCCCGCGGGCAGCACCGAGCTCTCGGGATCCCAGCTACGGCGGGGCTGCGATTCGGCCGCGCGATCCCACGGGACCAGTTCGTGTGGCATCCACGACTTGGTCGTGGCGAGGTGCCGCTCGAACAGCCGCTCCACCTGCGGCGTGAGCGCGTCGACGAGGTCGCACGGGGTAGTCGAAGTCATGCCCGAGAAGCCTACCTACCCGTAGGTAGGCTGGCGAGAACCGCGCCGGGATTTCACCTCCTGTTGGCCTGCGAGGGGCCCGGGAGGCGGGACCGGCGGTCCGACGCTTGCGCCGACGGGGGACGTCTTCGATACCGTCGGACGATGATCATCGTCGTGGCGGCACTCAAGGGCGGGGTCGCCAAGACGACGACCGCGATCTACCTCTCCGCGCTCGCGAGCGCCCGCCGGCCGGCCGTTCTGGTCGACGCCGATCCGCAGGCGAGCGCGGCCGACTGGATCGAGAGCTCCGAGGACCAATACCTCGAACGGGTGAGCCTGGTCGAGGCACCGACCGATCGCCTGCTCGTGAAGGCGCTGGACCGCATGGACGGCGAAGGTGTCGCCATCGTCGACACCCCGCCCGGCAATGAGCGCCTGCTCGCGAAGGCAATGGAGCGCGCCGATGTGGTCGTCGTCCCGACGCGCATCGGCGGTGTCGAGACGACGCGCGTCGAGGCCGTGCTTGACGTCGTGCCGCGCAAGACCCCCGTAGGGCTCGTGATCTGCTCCGCGCGCACGTATACGCGCGACTACCAAGAGGTCGTTGCTTCCTGGACGGAGGCGAACGTGGAGATCTGGGGAACGGTTCCCGAGCGTGTCTCGATCGCTTCCGGACCGGAAGGACCACTTTCGCTCGACGGTATCGAGTCGTACCGCGTCGTCTGGCGGCGAGCGCTGCGCGCCGTCCGCGAGTCGTGAGGCGCTAACCCGCGCGCACGATCCCGCGGCGGTCGAGCACCGGGCCGAGCAGGTCGGCGAAGTTGTCGACGTAGAAGCGCTCACGCGCGTCGGTACCGATGCCCGCGGCATCCATGCTGCGCTCGAAGCGCGCGATCGGGTTGCGGCCGCCCTCGACATGCGGGAAGTCCGAGGAGAACATGCACACCTGATCGCCCGCGTTCGCAATCGTCCAGCCGGTGTCCTCGTGCGGATACGGCGTGACACGTACCTGGCGCTGGACGTATTCGCCCGGCCGGAGATCCATGCCCTGCAGCCGCTGCTCGTTCTTCCGGAAGGCTTCGTGCGCGGAATCGAGCGACCGCATCCAACCGGGGACCCACGTCGCACCGAGCTCGATGACTCCGATCCGCAGCGACGGGTAGCGCATCAACACGCCGTCGATGATGAGCGCGTTCAACGTCTGCATGACGGGCAGCGGTATCGACATGTAGTCGATCGACTTGAAGTTCGTGTCGCCGCCGTGGAAGTCGGGAACGGGAGGGAGACCGTTGTCGAAGAAGTCGGGCGACATGACGTTCGCGCCCGCTCCGGCCACGTGCAACACGACCGGCACACCCGCCTCCGCGCATGCCGCCCACATCGGCTCGAGCGAAATGTGGCTCGGCGAATGCCCCGCGGGGTACTGGCCGATCCAGATCGCCGCGCTACCTGCGACGATCGCCTCGGTCGTGAGATTGATCGCGGCGGGAGGATTCCCGACCGGCACGACGGTGACCGGCAGCAGGCGCGGGTCGACGGAGCACCAGTCGATCACCGCACGATGTTGGGCGCGCGCCAACGCGACGGCGAGCGAGTGATCTCCGTCGCGGTCGAAACGCAACGCGTGCGGGCTCGTGAACGTGTCGAACACGAGCTGGCTGGAGAAGCCGAGCAGGTCGAGCGCGGCGGCCCGATCGCGGTTCAGGAACGAACCGGTCGCGAGGAAGTTCTTGCGCAGTGTGATCTGCGCCGCGTCCTCGGCGCGGTAGGCGTCGTCGCGGTGCAGCGCGGTGGCACGTTCGACCGCGTCCGCGGGGGTGGTGTCCTCGTTCGCGTTCGTCCAGACCAGGGGGAGCCGTTCCCTCGTGCGGGTATCCAGGTAGGGGTGCAGCCAGTCGGCCGGCTCCATGATGTGGGAGTCGGCGTCGTGCATCGGCCTGGTCGCGTACGGCACGCGACCGACGGTAACCCCTCCTCCCCCGACCCGCCTGCGAAGCCGTAGTTTACTCCTTGCCAAATACTCTGTTCCTGATATTCTGTCCCGCGTGCCCCGCAACCGCGCAAACCCGCTGGCGCTGGCGATCCTGTGTTGCCTGTACGAACGCCCGATGCACCCGTACGAGGTCGCCCAGACCCTCCGGAGCCGGGCCAAACACGAGACCATCCGCCTCAACTTCGGTTCGCTGTACAGCGTCGTCGAGGCGCTCGCCGGTCGCGGGCTGATCGAACCGCGCGAGACCGTCCGCGAAGGCAAGCGCCCCGAGCGGACCGTGTACGAGATCACGCCGCTCGGCGTGCGCGAGCTGACCGAGTGGCTCTCCGAGCTCGTTTCGACGCCGGTGAAGGAGTACTTGCAATTCGAGGCCGCCCTCTCGCTGTTGCCCGGGCTCCCCCCCGACGACGTCCTCGCGCTGTTGCGCGTGCGCGCGACCGCGCTCGAGATCAAGCTCCACCAAGCAGAGGCGACGTACGCGCTCGCACGCGACCACGGCCTCCCCCGCCTGTTCATGCTCGAGTCGGAGTACGGCAACGCGTTGCTCCGCGCCGAGATCGACTTCGTGCAAGGCCTCATCGCCGACATCGAGCACAACAAGCTCGAAGGTCTGGACGAGTGGCGCGGGTTCCACATGAACGACTCCGCGCCGCGCCAATGGTTTCCCACCGAGGAGGACGAAGGATGACACCGCTCGTCGAGGCACACGGCCTCACCAAGTGTTACAAGCAGGTGCGCGCGCTCGACGGTCTCGACCTCGTCGCGGACAACGGTCACGTCGTCGCCCTGCTCGGCCCGAACGGCGCCGGTAAGACCACCTTCGTACGGTCGGTCGCCACACTCTTGCGACCCGACGACGGCAGCTTGCACGTCGCAGGCGTCGACGCGCTGAAGCAACCTCAGGAGGTGCGGAGACTGATCGGGCTCGCGGGTCAGTACGCCGCGGTCGAACCGACGATGACCGGACGCGAGAACCTCGACATGATCGCGCGACTCTTCGGCCTCGGCGCACGGAGTGCGCGAGCGAACACCGACGTCGTGCTCGAACGGATGGGGTTGGTCGAAGCCGCCGACCGCAGGGTGAAGACGTACTCGGGCGGTATGCGGCGCAAGCTCGACCTCGGCGCGAGCCTCGTCGGCGCACCGAAGCTCTTGCTGCTCGACGAGCCCACGACCGGTCTCGATCCGCGCAGCCGCATCGAGCTGTGGGAGACCATCCGCGACCTCGTCAGCACCGGGACCGACGTCCTGCTCACAACGCAGTACCTCGACGAGGCTGATCAACTCGCGGAGCAGATCGTCATCATCGACCACGGGCGGGTGATCGCCAACGGCACACCCGACGAGCTGAAGACGAGCGCGGGGCAGGACGTCGTCGAGATCCACGCGCGCGACGGCCACTCTCTCGGCGCGCTCGCCTCCGCGCTCGCGCAACTCGGCAACAGCGAGCCGCGCGTCGACGAGGGGACCCGCCGGCTCGCCATCGCGGTCGACGCCGGTCCGGAACGGCTGACCGACGCGGTGCGCATCGTCGCCGGCCTCGGTGTCGAGATCGACGATGTCGCGCTCCGCCGCCCCACCCTCGACGAAGTGTTCCTGGCCTTGACGGGCGCCTCACCGAACGGCGCCTCCGACGGAGAGACGGCTTGATGCAGACCTACTCGATCACCGCACCCTCGATCACCGCACCGCACCGAACCGCCGGCCCGACCACCACGACAATCGAGGTCGCGCGCCGCACCGTCCGCAAATTCGTTCGTAGCCCGCAGCTCGCGGTCGTCGGGACGATCCAGGGCGCGATGTTCCTGCTGATCTTCCGGTACGTCTTCGGCGGCGCGATCGACACGGGCGGCATCCCCTACGTCGACTTCCTCGTTCCCGGCTTCGTCCTCACGAGCGTGCTGTTCTCGGGGTCGAGTGCCGCGTCCGGTGTCGCCGAAGACCTGGAGGCGGGCTTCATCGACCGGTTGCGATCACTGCCCATCCCGCGCACGAGCGTCATGGCGGGGCGCGCCCTCGCCGACACCATCACCGGCACTTGGGGGCTCGCGATCACGACTGCGATCGGGTTCCTCGTCGGATTTCGCCTGCACGCGAGCGCGCTCGACGGACTCGCGGCGTTCGGGCTGTGCATCGTGGCCGCGTACGCATTCTCGTGGGTGTTCATCTACATCGGGCTCATGGCGGGGACCGCGCAGGCCGCGCAGGGCATCTCGCTGCTCGTGTTCCCGTTCACCTTCGTGTCGAGCGCGTTCGTGCCGGTCTCGAGCATGCCGGGCTGGATGCAACCGTTCGCGGAGCACCAACCCATCACGGTGATGGTGAACGCGGTGCGCTCGCTCGTCCTCGGGTCGGGGGCCGCCCAGCACCTACCGCACCCGACGGGCTACTACGTCGTCGGCACCCTCTTATGGGGCGCGGCGATCAGCGCCGTCTTCGGGGTCCTGTCGGTCCTGCGGTACCGCAAAGGCTGAGCACCCGGCCGGTCTCGGGGGTGATGGCGCCGGACCCGTGGTCTGACCAGCTATTCTGGTGGTTCGGGTTCCCGTAACGACGAGAAGGACCCGCGGCCGTCCCTCATCTGTTTCCGTCCGGAGATGCCGAGGATCGGCCTCCGAAGACGAACAGGTTGAGGAGAAACGTGACCACATTCCGAGAGCTCGGCCTGAGGGCCGAGATCGTCGACGCCCTCGCGGCGCAGGGCATCGACGAGCCGTTTCCCGTCCAGGCCGCGACCATCGAAGATGCGCTCGCCGGCCGGGACGTCTGCGGCAAGGCGAAGACCGGATCGGGCAAGACGCTCGCGTTCGGCCTCCCGGCCCTCCAGACCGTGAGAGCGGCGAAGCCCGGGCACCCGACCGCGTTGGTGCTCGTACCGACGCGGGAGCTCGCCAAGCAGGTCGTCGACGTGTTGAGCCCGATCGGCAAGCAGATCGGGGTACGCGTCGCCGCGTTCTACGGCGGCACGTCGATGGATCGCCAGATTCGCAACCTCGGGCGCAAGATCGAGATCGCGGTCGCCACTCCCGGACGGCTGATCGACCTCCTCGAGCGGCGCGAGCTCGACCTCGACGCGATCGGGATCCTCATCATCGACGAGGCTGATCGCATGGCCGACATGGGCTTCCTGCCGCAGGTCGAATGGATCATGCGCAAGGTGAGCGACAACCGCCAGACGTTGCTGTTCTCGGCGACGCTCGACCGTGAGGTCGACGTGCTCGTGCGGCGCTACATGCACGAACCCGTGCTGCACGAGGTGGCGGCGGAGGAGCGCGACGTCGAAGAGATGGTCCACCGTTTCTTGAAGGTGCACGATCTCGACCGCATCAAGGTCTTGGCGGCCATCGCCAACGGCGTGACGCGCACGATGGTGTTCGTGCGTACCAAGCGCGGCGCCGACAAGCTCGTATCGCAGCTGAAGCGCGAGGGCGTGGCGGCGGCCGCGATCCACGGCGACCTACGGCAGTCGGCGCGCGAGAAGGCGCTGAAGGACTTCAAGGAGGGCGAGCACGCCGTGCTCGTCGCAACCGACGTCGCCGCCCGGGGCATCCACGTCGACGACGTCGACGTGGTCGTGCACTACGACCCGCCGGAGGAGCACAAGTCGTACGTGCATCGTTCGGGTCGCACCGCGAGGGCGGGGAACGAGGGCATCGTCGTCACATTCGTGCTCTGGAACCAAGAGCTCGAGGTCGAGCGACTGCAGCGGCGCCTCGGCATGCGGGAGCAGATCGTCGAAGTGTTCTCGAACGATCCGCGGCTTGCGAACCTCGTCACGCTCGACGGCCCGGCACCCCGGCGCAAGACCGCCCTCGTCTGAATTCGCCCGGAGGCCCGGCCGGCGCGGCCGGTAGCATGGCCCCTCGTGACCCAGATACAACCCGGCTCCGACGATCACACCGGCGAGGGCCCGGTCACCCCCGAGGGTCCGGTCACCCCTGAGGTCGTCGACCTTCCGATGCTGCTGCCGGAAGGCGAGACCGACGGCGACGAGCAGGTCCGTCGGCCGACCAAGCTCATTCGCATCGCCGCCATGGTCCGCGCACTGCTCGACGAGGCGCGCCGCGCGCCGCTCGACGACGCGGGTCGCCGCTCACTGAAGGAGATTCACGAGCGCTCGATCCACGAGCTGGAGGACATCCTGTCCCCCGACCTGCGCGAGGAGCTCTCCGCCGTGACGCTGCCGTTCTCCGGCGAGACTCCCACCGACGCCGAGCTCCGGATCGCGCAGGCCCAGCTCGTCGGCTGGCTCGAAGGCCTGTTCCACGGGATCCAGGCGACGCTGTTCACGCAACAGGTGCAGGCGCAGCGCCAGTTCGAGGAGATGCGCGGCCGGCGCATGATCGAGCCCGGGCAGGGGAACCCGGAGCGCGCGCCCGGCGCGTACCTCTGACCCGGTTC
>DATJAA010000033.1:0-12879 GCA_035516815.1 Acidimicrobiia bacterium
ATCCGTACCCGCGGCGACATCATCTTGTTCATCGACGAGTTGCACACGCTCGTCGGCGCCGGCGCGGCCGAGGGCGCGATCGACGCCGCGTCGATCCTGAAGCCGATGCTCGCCCGCGGCGAGCTGCAGACGATCGGCGCGACCACCCTCGACGAGTACCGCAAGCACCTCGAGAAGGACGCGGCCCTCGAGCGACGGTTCCAGCCGATCAAGGTCGACGAGCCCACCGTCGGTCAGACGATCGAGATCCTGAAGGGACTCCGGGAGCGCTACGAGTCGCACCACCGCGTCTCGATCACAGACCAGGCAATCGTCGCCGCCGCGAACCTGGCCGACCGCTACATCTCCGACCGCCACCTTCCCGACAAGGCGATCGACCTGATCGACGAAGCCGGTTCGCGCCTGCGGATCCGGCGGATGCAGGCGCCGCCCGACTATCGCGAGCTCGAGGACGAGATCTCGAAGGTCCGCAAGGAGAAGGAAGCCGCGATCGAGGCGCAGCAGTTCGAGCGCGCCGCCTCCCTTCGCGACCGGGAGAAGTCGCTCCTCGAAGAGCGCGCCGGCAAGGAACGTGAGTGGCGCGCCGAAGGCGTCGACCTCTTCAACGAGGTCAACGAGGAGTCGATCGCCGAGGTGCTCGCGCTGTGGACGGGCATTCCCGTCTACAAGCTCACCGAGGAAGAGACCGCCAAGCTTCTGCGCATGGAGGAAGAGCTCCACAAGCGCATCGTCGGTCAGGAGGACGCGATCAAGGCCGTTTCGCAGGCGATCCGTCGTACGCGTGCCGGCCTCAAGGACCCGAAGCGCCCGAGCGGTTCGTTCATCTTCCTGGGTCCGTCCGGAGTCGGCAAGACCGAGACGGCAAAGGCCCTCGCCGAGTTCTTGTTCGGTGACGAGTCGTCGATGATCCAGCTCGACATGTCGGAGTACATGGAGAAGCACACCGTGTCGCGGCTCGTCGGTTCGCCCCCCGGCTACGTCGGCTACGACGAAGGTGGCCAGCTCACCGAAGCCGTGCGCCGCAAGCCCTTCTCGGTCGTCCTCTTCGACGAGATCGAAAAGGCGCACCCCGACGTCTTCAACGCGCTGTTGCAGATCCTCGAAGACGGACGCCTCACCGACGCGCAGGGCCGCACGGTCGACTTCAAGAACACCGTGATCATCATGACCTCGAACCTCGGTACCGCCGACCTGAAGAAGGCAGCGCTCGGGTTCGCCCGGTCCGACGAGCACGTCACGTACGAGAAGATGAAAGAGAAGGTGCACGAGGAGCTCAAGCGCCACTTCCGGCCCGAGTTCCTGAACCGCATCGACGACGTCATCGTCTTCCACCAGCTGTCGACCGAGGAGATCACCGAGATCGTCGACCTGCTCATCAAGCGTGTGGTCGCCCAGCTCGATGCGCAGGGCCTCAGCTTCGAGCTGAAGCCGGCCGCCAAGCTCTTGCTGGCGGCGAAGGGCTACGACGCGGCGCTGGGAGCGCGCCCGCTCCGGCGAGCGATTCAGCGCATGGTCGAAGACCCGCTCTCCGAGAAGATCCTGTGGAAGGAATTCCACGCGGGCGACACCGTCGTCGTCGACGCGGAAGGCGACGAGATCGTCTTCCGTAACGTGCACGGGATCGAAGCACCTCCGATCGAGCCGCCGCCTCCGGTCGAGCTCGCGGGTTCCGGACCTTCGGAGTAGCCGACCGTTCACGCCGATCGCCGACCGGCATAATCGAAGGTCTGTGACGCGGATCCTTCGGTTGTGCGCGGTCGCGGGCTTCGTCCTCGTGGCCGCGGGCTGCAACGTCGACGCGCGGGTCGACATCGTCGTCCACGACGACGGTTCCGGCGTGGTGCGCACCACCGTCAGGTTCGACTCCGACGCGGTTCGCCAGCTCGGGGGTGAGAGCGACCTCGCCGGGAACGTGCCGCTCGGCGACCTGCGCGGCGCCGGTTGGACGATCTCCAAATGGACGCGGGCGAGCGACGGGTCCGAATCCGTCACGCTGTCGAGCCCGTTCGCGAACCAGGCGCAACTCGCGCAGCGCGTGGTGGATCTCGCGGGTAAGCACGGCATATTGCAGAGCCCGACGCTGTCGCACTCCCGCGGCTGGTTCAATTCGCGCGACGAGTTCGCCGTCGTCGTCGACGTCCGCGCACCGTCGGTCGACGTCGTCGACGACGGGGCGCTCGTCGCGCGGCTGCGCGCCGCGGGCGTCGATCCGTCGGCTGTGCAGTCGCAGCTGTCCTCCGCGATCGGCGCGGCGTTGCACGTCTCGCTTGTCGTGCACCTGCCGGACGGGCATACCGAGACCTACGTCATCGCGCCCGGGACGCTGCGGAAGATCCGGGTGACCTCCGGTGGGACCAACTGGGACCATGTCGTCAAGTTCGGACTCGGCCTCGCACTCGTGCTGGTCGCGACGATGTTCTTCCTCGCCGCCGGAATCGGCGCGCGACGCAACCGGAGACGCACCGTCGAACGGAGCAACGCGCGCGCCGAACCCGAGCGCGTTCCCCTGTCCTGACGCGCCGCGTGTGCCTACCGGAATGCGGCGGCGAGAGAGCGCGGCCCGCCGGCATTGCCGCGTCGCTGTCACAGCCCCCGGCTACGGTGCCTCGCATGACCCGAACATCTGTTCGCTCCACCGTCTTCACGTGCGCATCGTGCGGCTACGAGTCGCCGAAATGGCTCGGCCGCTGCACGGAATGCGGCACGTGGGGTTCGGTGGCGGAGTCGATCGCGCCGCCCCTGCGGGTCTCGCCGTCACGGCGCGGTCCGCGCGCGCCGGTTCCGCTCCCGATCGCGGAGGTGAGCACCTACTCGTCGTCGCTCCTTCCCACGGGCGTCGGCGAGCTCGATCGCGTCCTCGGCGGCGGCTTGGTCCCGGGCTCGGTCACGCTGGTCGGGGGCGAGCCGGGAATGGGCAAGAGCACGCTCATCATGCAGGCCCTCGGCCGCCTCGCCGACCGCGGCGCGCGCAGCCTGCTCGTCTGCGCCGAGGAATCCGCGGCCCAGGTCCGCATGCGGGCCGACCGTCTCGGTGCGCTCGCGCCTGATCTCTTCGTCGTGTCGGACACGTCGCTGCCCGCGGTCCTCGGCCATGTCTGCGCGGTCGAGCCCGTCGTCCTGGCGGTCGACTCGATTCAGGCGGTGCACGATCCCGACTCTCCCGGCATGGCGGGATCCGTCTCCCAAGTACGCGACGGCGCGCAGCAGCTCGTGGCGCTCGCCAAGGAGCACGACATCGCGACCATCTTGATCGGTCACGTCACCAAAGACGGCGGGCTCGCCGGGCCGCGCGCGCTCGAGCACGTCGTCGACACTGTCTTGTCTTTCGAGGGTGATCGTCATCACGCGCTACGGATGCTGCGCGCGTTGAAGCACCGCTTCGGTACCACCGACGAGCTGGGGCTCATGGAGATGACCGCGAGCGGGTTGGAGCCGGTCGCCGACCCCAGCGCGTTGTTCCTCGCCGACCGCCGCTTCGGCGCGACGGGCTCGGTCGTCACCGCGGTCATGGAGGGAACACGGCCGCTGTGCGTGGAGGTCCAGGCGCTCGTCGCGCCCACAAGGGCGCCGTTGCCCCGGCGCGTTGCCCATGCCTTCGAGGGCAACCGGCTGACGATGCTCGTCGCCGTGCTCCAACAGCGTGCCGCGATCGGCCTCGGCGATCACGACGTCTATGCAAGCGTCGCGGGCGGAGTCCGTGTCGGCGAGCCGGCCGCTGATCTGTCGGTCGCGCTCGCCGTCGCCGGCGCACGGACCGAGACGGCGATCGAACCTGACACGATCGTCATCGGTGAGGTGGGCCTGGGTGGCGAGATCCGCCAGGTTCCGGCCGCTTCTCGGCGCCTGGTCGAGGCGCTCCGCCTCGGCTTCTGCCGCGCGATCGTCCCGGTGTCGACGCCCGACGTTCCCGGCATGCAGCTGCGGCGCGTGGGCGATTTGCGAGAAGCGCTGGTCGCGAGCCGCGTCGGCGCGGGGTAGCCTCAGACGCGGTTCCGACCGGGAGGATCTGTTGGCGCAGGGCCGATCGGAAGTTCTCTACGCCGCTCTGCGGCTCGTGGCCCCGGGCACTCCTCTGCGCGAGGGCATCGACCGCATCCTGCAGGCAAAGATGGGCGCGCTCATCGTCGTCGGCGACGGTCCCGCGGTGCTCAACATCTGCTCCGGCGGCTTCCTGCTCGACGCCGAGTTCACGCCGCAGCGGCTGTCGGAGCTGGCCAAGATGGATGGCGCGATCATCCTCGCATCGGACGGAACGCGGGTTGCCCGCGCCAACGTCCACCTGGTCCCGGATCCCGATATCCCCACCAACGAGACGGGTACCCGGCACCGCACCGCCGAGCGCGTCGCGCGGCAGATCTCCGTTCCCGTGATCACCGTCTCGGAAGAGATGGGCGTCGTCTCCGTTCATTACCAGGGCAACAAGCAGACCCTCGACCGCACGCCGCGGGTTCTCGCGCGAGCTGACCAGGCGCTGCAGATTCTCGGGCGCTACAAGTCGCGCCTCGACGCGGTCACCGGTGCGCTGTCGGCGCTCGAAGTCGAAGACCTCGTGACCGTCCGCGACGTCGTCACGGTTCTCCAGCGCGCCGAGATGGTGCGGCGAATCGCCGAGGAGATCGAGGGCTATGTCGTGGAGTTGGGACTCGACGGTCGGCTCGTCGAACTGCAGCTCGAAGAGCTCACCGGCGGTGTGCTGGCCGACCTCAGGCTCGTGGGTAAGGACTACTTCGTCGAGTCACCCGAGTGGATGCTCGCGCAAGTGACCGCCCGCCTCGCGCACATCACCGACGACGAGCTTCTCGATCTTCGGGTTGTCGCCTCGGTGTTACACCTGTCTTCCGACCTCGACCTCGACTCGTCGTTGCAGCCACGCGGGTACCGCCTGCTGAGCAAGATCCCGCGCCTGCCCGAGACGATCGCCGAGCACGTCATCGAGCGTTTCGGCACGCTGCCCAAGGTGATGCGGGCAAGCCTCGCCGATCTCGTCGAGGTCGAGGGGGTCGGGGAGGCACGCGCTCGGGCGATCAAGGACGGCCTGTCCCGCGTCGCCGAATCGTCGATCCTCGATCGCTACGCGTGAGCGGCGTTCACGCGCTATAGCGTCTGCCTATGGCAGCGCTGCGTGAAGGTCCGGTACACGACATCGATGTCGGAGCCGCGCCCCTCGTCGTCGACGGCCTCGAGATCCCGGCCCTCCACGCCCGCCCCGACGGGCTGCCCCTCGCCGGCGTCGTCTTGCACCCCGACGTCGGTGGCCTACGGCCCTTGTTCGAGGACATGGCCCGCCGGCTCGCCACGCACGGACTCGCCGTATGCGTGATGGAGCCCTTCGCGGGCCAACCGCTCGACGTCCGGGCGACGACGGAATCCCGCCTCGCGGCCGTACGCGACCTCGACGACTCGCAGCAGATGGACATGCTCGGAGCCGCGGCCGACCTCCTCGTCGTTTCCGACGACGTGAGCCGCGTCTCCGTGCTCGGGTTCTGCATGGGGGGCCACTACGCATTCAAGGCGGCCGCCACCGACCGCTTCGACGCCGCCGTTTCCTTCTACGGGATGCTGCGCACGCCCGACGCGTGGAAAGGTCCAGGACACCGGATCGAGCCCTTGGCCGTGGCGGCGGAGATGGCCCCCACACTCGCGTTCTTCGGTTCGAACGATCCGTGGACCCCGCCGGCCGACATCTCCGAACTGCGCGGCGCGTGGAGCCGCCGCGACGACTGCAAGATTGTGGTCGTCGAAGGAGCCGAGCACGGCTTCGTGCACGATCCCGACCGTGACGTGCACCGTCCCGACGAATCGGCGGAGGCTTGGGAGGCGACGCTGAAGTGGCTCGGCGCGTCGTGACGGCGAGCTACACCGTGGCGCGGATCTCGAGTTCGTCGCGGTTCACGATGCGGTAGCGGCTCCGGCCCGAAATCTCGAGCCAGCCCAGCTTCACGAACAGGGCGATCGCCTTGTTCACGCGCTCGCGCGAGGCGCCAACCATTCCGGCGAGCTCCTCCTGGGTGAGCGGCATGCGGAACTCGTCCTCGCCGTCGGCGAGCTCGAGGAGCCGCTTGGCGGTGCGCCCGGTGACGTCGAGGAACATCGCGTCGGCGAGCGCCTCGTCGGTGGCGCGGAGGCGTCGGGCCAGGATGCGCACGACCGCCCAGAGGACTTCCGGGCGCCGGACGAGCACGTCGCGCACGTCGTCGAACTCGACGGCGATGAGGTGGACGGTTGTGAGCGCCCGGGCGTTGGCGGACCGGATGCCGGCGTCGAACATCGACATCTCGCCGAACAGCGCACCGGGACCGAGGACGGTGAGCACCGACTCCCGCTCGTCGGACGCCTTGGCGACGATCGCGATCCGACCCGAGAACACCACGTAGAGATGAGTCGCCGGTTCGCCCTTCTCGAAGATCGTGTCGCCCCGGCGGTAGCGCGCCAAAGCGGTGCGGCCCCGGAGCTGTTCGAGCAGCTCGGGGGGCAGTGTGCCGAAGAGATCGGTCTTGTCGAGCACGGGCGTGCGTGCCGCCATGTCTTCGCGTCCTGTTCTCGCGGAGGCTATCCGAGCCCGCCCGGCGTCGCCGGTGTGTTCTAGGTCACATCATGCATCGGCGGAATTCGACCCCGCCCTGAGGCCCTTCGCCCGACTCCCCTCGGTCGCTGCCTCCTTTGGGTCGACTCCACGCTCCGCTCCCTTCGGTCGCTGCGCTGTCGTCTCCCGGCTGTCGTCTCCCGTCAAGACTGGGCGGGCGGGGCCGATTGAGAGCAGGATGTTCGTGGAAGGCGTCCGCCTCTTTGTCGTCGTGCTGGGAACCGCCGCGGGGTTTTGGGCGGCACGCACCTTTGGCGCCGACGTTCAGGGCCTGGGCGGGATGCTCGGCTGCCTGCTCGGCTACGTCAGCGGCGGGATCCTCGGCCGGGTGCTCGACAAGGCGGTCGGTGTCGTCGAGCGGAGGATGGACCGGCGTTCGCCGGCGCGGTTCGTGGCCGGAACGCTCGGCGCGATCGCGGGATCCGCGCTCGCACTCATCCTCGTCCTGCCCGTCGCGCTGCTCGTCCCGGCGCCGCTCACGATCTCGTTGGTCGGGCTCGCCTCGTGGATCTTCGGCTACATCGGGTACCGGCTCGTCGCGCGGCAGAGTGAGGCCGTGCTGGAACTCCTCGGGCTGTCGACGCGGCCCCTCGTGCGAGCCCAGGCCTTCGACGCCCGCGACGGGCTCCTCGTCGACTCGTCGGTCGTGATGGACGGCCAGCTCCTGCCCTTGACACGCGCGGGCGTGCTGAGCGGCGACCTGATGGTCGCGCGATTCGTGCTCGACGAGGTTCAGGGGTTCGCCGACGCCAGCGACGACGTGAAGCGACGCCGCGCACGGCGCGGGCTCGAAACGCTCGATTCGCTCCGCCAAGAGGGCAACGTACGGCTGTACGTGCTCGATGACGAGCTGCCCGAGATCCCCGAGGTCGACGCCAAGCTGATCGCGCTCGCGCGGCGCCTGCAGATGCGACTGCTGACGAACGACGGTCCGCTCGCGCGCAACGCGCAGCTGCAGGGCGTACCGACCACCAACCTGCGCAAGTTGGCCCAGGAGCTCACGCCGAGCATCGGTCCCGGTGATTTCGTGCGCGTCTCGCTCACGCGTGAGGGCAAGGAATCCGGGCAGGGAGTCGGTCACTTGGAGGACGGTTCGATGGTCGTCGTGAACGGCGGTCACGAGCTCGTCGGCGGACCGGAGGTCATGCTCCAGGTCACGTCGGTGGTCCCGACCGCGGCCGGGCGCCTGCTGTTCGCCCGTCTCGAAGACAGCTGATCGTCGGCGCGCGGCGCGGGCGAGCCCAGGCATCGGCTGCGGGTGCGACAGACTGGCACGATGCGGACCTGGGCCATTGTCGTCGCCGCGGGTGGGGGAGAGCGCTTCGGTGGCGCGAAGCAGTTCGCGAGATTGGGTGAGGCGAGTGTCGTCGACCGCGCGGTGGGAGTGGCACGAGAATCCTGCGACGGCGTCGTGCTCGTCCTCCCCGCGGGTCGCGAGTGGCCGGCGGCACCGGGTGTGGACGTCGCCGTGGGCGGCGCGTCTCGCTCCGAATCGGTGCGATCCGGCCTTGCGCTCGTGCCGGACGACGTCGACGTCGTCGTCGTCCACGACGCGGCGCGACCGCTCGCGTCGCGGGCGCTGTTCGCGGCCGTGATCGCAGCGGTGCGCGCGGGTGCCGACGCGGCGGTCCCCGGTGTGCCCGTTGCCGACACGGTCAAGCGGGTCCGCGGAGATCGCGTCGTCGCGACCGTCCCGCGCGCCGATCTCGTCGCGGTGCAGACGCCGCAGGCATTCCGCCGTTCGGCGCTCGACGCCGCGCACGCGGGCGACGGGATCGACACCGACGACGCTGCGCTCGTCGAGGCCGCCGGGGGAGTGGTCGTCGTGGTTCCGGGTGAGTCCCGCAACCTGAAGGTCACCGTCGCCGACGATCTGGAGCTGGCACAGGCGCTGATCGAAGGCGCGCGCGCGTGAAGAGCCGGGTCGGCTTCGGGTTCGACGTACACGCCTTCGGTACTGAAACCCCGTTGGTGCTCGGCGGAGTCACCATCGAGGGTGTGCCGAAGCTGGCCGGCCATTCCGACGGCGACGCGGTCGCGCATGCAACTGCCGATGCCCTGCTCGGCCCCGCGGGGCTTCCCGATCTCGGCACACTGTTTCCTGCGTCGGACGAGCGATACCGCGACGCCGATTCCATGGAGTTGCTGGCCGAAGTCGCGCAGCGTGTCGCGCGCCACGGTTGGTGGCTCGAGAACGTCGATGTCGTGATCGCCGCGGAGACGCCGCGACTCGCTCCGCACGTCGAAGCGATGGCGGCGAACCTCGGATCCGCGCTCGCTCGCCTGCGGGAGCCCATGGGTCACGGGATCGGAGTTTCGGTGCGGCCGAAGCACGGCGAAGGTCTCGGGGCCATCGGTAGGGCGGAGGGCATCGCGGTCTGGGCGGTGGCTCTGTTGTCGGGCGGTTGACCACGGCGCGTCCGACGCGCGGCCGCGGAATCACTCGGGGCGGCGAAGGGCCCGCGGTTAGCCTCGCCCGATGCTGCGCGTCTACGACACCCCGAGTCGCACGAAGGTCGATTTCGTGCCGAGTGTCGAAGGGCATGTCTCGATGTACGTGTGCGGCCCGACTCCTTACGACCTTCCGCACCTGGGGCACGGCCGCAAAGAGGTGGTGTTCGACACCATCCGGCGCTATCTCCTGTGGAGCGGCTACGCGGTGAGGTACGTCAGCAACGTCACCGACATCGAAGACAACATCATCGCCCGCGCAGAGCAAGAAGGTACGAGCGAAGGGGAGCTCGTCCGCCGCTTCGAGGGCTGCTTCCGCAGCGCTTTCGACCGCTTGAACATCCTGCCGCCCGACGACGAACCGCGGGCAACCGAGTGGATCGCGCCGATGACCGACTTGATCTCCGTTCTCGTCACGAACGGCCACGCCTACGTGGTTGAGGGCCAGGGCGTCTACTTCCAGGTCGACACGCTGCCCGAGTACGGGTCGTTCTCGCATCGAACGCTCGACGAGCTCCTCGAGAGCGCCGGCGCGCGCGTCGACGTCGACGAGCGCAAACGCGCGCCGATCGACTTCGTGCTCTGGAAGACGGCGAAGCCCGGCGAGCCGGCCTGGGACTCGCCGTGGGGCCCCGGCCGGCCCGGGTGGCACATCGAGTGCTCGGCGATGGCGCTCAAGCTCCTCGGTGACGGCTTCGACATTCACGGCGGCGGCAACGACTTGGTGTTCCCTCACCACGAGAACGAGATCGCGCAGGCGGTCGCGTCCGGACACGAGTTCGCGCGCTACTGGCTGCACAACGGGATGTTGAACGTCAACGGTGAGAAGATGTCGAAGTCGCTCGGCAATTTCGTGACGCTCGTCGACATCCTCGATCGTTACGATCCGCGTGCGTTCCGGTTACTCGTTCTGCAAACGCACTACCGCCGCCAGATGGAAGTCGGGGATAAAGAGCTCAGCGATGCCGAGAAGGCAATCGGCCGGCTCGACGCGCTGGCGCGCCGGGCTCGCACCGAGGGCCTTGCCTCTGTTGCGCCCGGCGACCTCGAACCGTTCCGCGAGGTGATGGACGACGATTTCGACACGCCCGCCGCCCTCGCGTATGTCTTCGAGCTGGTCCGCGACGCGAACGTCGCGCTCGACGAAGGGCTGCACGCGACTGCGGCAACGGCATTTTCCACGGTGAAGGTGCTCACCGCGGCGCTGGGTATCGAGCTGCGTGCCGACGCGCCCACCGCCGACGCCGACATCGACGCACTTGTACACAAGCGTGAGGAGGCCCGGCGCGCGAAGGACTGGGCCGAAGCCGACCGGATCCGCGACGAGCTCGCGGCGCGCGACATCTTCGTCGAGGACACTCCCCGGGGACCCGTGTGGCGCCGGGAGTGAACAAGTCGGCGTCCGAGCTCGGTGGCGAGCAGGTGGAGGGCCGCCGAGCCGTGCTCGAACTGTTGCGCGCCGGTCGTCGCCGCGTGCGCACCGTGTACCTCTCCGGCGCGGCCGGCCGCGACGACGTCCTCGAGGAGCTCGCCGCGCGCGCCGGCTCCGCGCTCCGGACGGTTCCGCCCGAGCGGATCGACCAGCTGGCGCGCAGCGAAGTTCATCAAGGGGTGGTCGCGATGGCGGCCCCGCTGCGTGCCTCCGATGTCGACGACCTCCTCTCGGTCGAGAACGCGTTCATCGTCGCGGTCGACGGGGTCACCGACCCGCGAAACCTCGGCGCCATACTGCGCTCGGCCGAGACCGCCGGCGCGACTGGGGTCGTTCTCCCGCGCCACCGCTCGGCGCACCTCACTCCCGTGGTCGCGAAGACCGCGGCGGGCGCGATCGAGTATCTGCCGATGGCGCTGGTGGGCGGCATCCCTGCCGCGATCAATCGCGCGTCGCGCGCCCGCTGCTGGTCGGTCGGCCTCGACGAGCGGGGAGAGCGCAGCCTGTTCGCGCTCGATCTCGCCGACCAACCGATCATGCTCGTGCTCGGTTCCGAAGGGAAGGGTCTGGCGCGGTTGACGCGTGAGCGATGCGACGTCCTCGTGCGGATCCCCATGCATGGGCACCTGGCGTCGATGAACGTGTCGGCCGCGGCAGCACTCGCTTGCCACGAGGTCGCGCGCCGGCGACACCAGTAGCATCTTCGGTTGCGCCGGGTTAGCTCAGTCGGTAGAGCAGCTGATTTGTAATCAGCAGGTCGTCGGTTCGATCCCGACACCCGGCTCGTACGAACCTCGGATCGTGGGACCGTCGAGCACCCGGAGACTCGGATACCGGAGAGGATCATCGCGTGTCCCGAGGCGCGGCGCGCCCACTAGGTCCGCGGTCGGCCATGCCCAGCGTCCGGTCGCCCAACCGCTTACACCCGCCTCTCGGTGTGCCAACGCGCACACGCGGCACTCGAACCGATCCGTCACGCACCTGCCGACAACACCCAATGCCGTCCTCCCTGTGGTTCCACGAGGTGCGTCCCGGGTCGGTGCCTAGCGTCCGGGCCGCGAGTCAGTGGTCGGTTCGGACATCCGGTTCCGTTGGCGGCCGATTCCGTCTCGCGTTCCGCGTTATAGCTCGGCTCTTCTCTCTACCGCTTTGTAAGCGCACATATTCGCGTCGGTTCTGCTCGCATAAACGCTCCAGAGAGCGGACATTATGCGTGCGGCGCTGCGTGGTCAGGGGTCTCGAAACGGACGATGAGATCGTCGCGGGGCCGGAGCGCGAACTGCGCGTCTTCTGTTGGTTCGTGGTCGAGCGTGACGTTGCCGTGGCGACCGAGCAGAGGCAGCAGCGCAACAAGTTCGGCCATGGCGAGATGCTGACCGATACAGCTTCGTGGTCCGAGCCCAAACGGGACGAGGCTTTGGAGCTGGTGGGGATCGGGTGAGCCGAAGCGGTCCGGGTCGAAGTGCAGTGGGTCGGGCCACAGGGCGGGATCGCGGTTGATGCGGCGCAGGTAGATGGACACGACCAAGGGTCGGCGCACGACCTGGTTGATGTCCCCGCTCGTGAGGACCGCGCGGCGCGATGCCGGGGTGCGCGACAGGCCCCATGCTGCTGGCGTCAGTCGGAGGGTTTCGAGCACGAAGGGACGGACCGTCGTCGGGTCGTCGCGGAGGCGTTGCCACTGGTCGGGATGATGAGCTGCGTGTGTGAGGGCCCACAGGGCGGTCGCTGCGGTGGTTTCCGTTCCAGCGAACAGCAACCCGAGAACTTCGGCGGCGGCGGCGTGATCGTCGTTTGCGTCACCTCGTCGTGTGGCCGCTCGGATCGCGCTCAGGATGGGCCGCTCCGTCGCACCGTCGCGTGCGAGAAGCTCTGCGGCATAGGCGCGCAGCGCCGCGCGATGTTCGCGCATGGTGCGTGCGCGACGGCCTAATGCGACGGGGATTGCGCCGGTCGCATCTCCGATGCGGCGGCCGACCCAATCCACGACCGCACGTTGATGTGCGACGAGTTCATCGGCGCGGGCCGCGTCGAGACGGTCTCCGAACATCACCCACGCCGCGCCCGTCAAAGCGGTGCGATGGAGCACCACCGTCATGTTCACGTCGGTGCCCAACGGAATGTCGCGAACCTCCTCAGCCAGTAATCCGTCAAGGCCCTCGACGAACGGGGCGAGACTCTTGGACCGAAAATGCGGCGCAAGGTGTGGCTGGACGAGCTTCCATGTGCGGTCCGTGCGGCTAAACAGGCTTTCGCCGACCGCGAGTCGCGAAGGAACGACCTGCTGGGATGAGCGCACCCAACGATGGGCATCGGTGATCAGCATCCGGCGCGCCAACGCCGTGTCGCTGACGACCCAGGCGTTGACCGGCCCGAACCGCAAACCCGCGACCGGCCCAGCCGCGGCTGCCTC
>DATJAA010000034.1:0-3108 GCA_035516815.1 Acidimicrobiia bacterium
TCGGGGCCCGGTCTGCGGCCGGTCGGCGCGACGACACGTTGCATTCATCGTTTGCTCCCAAGTCCGCGCGCCCGAGGCGCGCGCTGCCGAGGCGAACGCCGGGCGTACGCTCGTCCGATGTTCGCCGGGCGTCATCGCGACCGCCTGCTGGTCGCGGTTGTCGCGCTCGCGGTTGCCCTGGCCGTGGCGGATTCGTCGGTCGTCGTCCTCGCGCTGCCCGCCCTCTACGGCGCGTTCGATGTTTCGATCGTCACCGTTTCGTGGACGATCACCGCGTACAACCTTGCGATCGTCGTCGGCGCGCTCGGCGTGCTCTGGTTCGCAAGACGGGCGCGAGGGCACGTACTCGCGGGGCTCGGCCTCGGCGTGTTCGCGGTGGCGTCCTTGTCGTGCGGGCTCGCGACCTCTTTCGAGGTCCTCATCACTAGCCGCACCGTCCAGGGGCTGGGCGCCGCGCTCGCGCTGGTAGGCGCGATCCCCGTGTTGGCAGGGATCCGAGGGAGCGACGAGCACGCGATCCGGCTCTGGGGTCTGGCGGGAACGATCGGCGTCGCGGTCGGTCCGGCGCTCGGTGGGTTCCTGACCGAGCTCTTCAGCTGGCGCAGCATCTTCTTGCTGCAGGCGCCGCTCGCCGCGCTTGCGCTCATCGCAGTCGTCGACCCGCGTGTGCGCTCGGTCGAAGCGGCGCCGCGGCCGGAAGTCCGTTCGCGCACCGCGCTCGCCAACGCCGGTTTCCTCGCGCTGTACGGCGCGTTGGTCGGAGCGCTGTTCCTGTCGGTGTTGCTGCTGGTCGTCGTCTGGGGCTGGTCGCCGATCGCGGGCGCGCTCGTCGTGACGTCGCTGCCGATCGCCACGATCGCGGTGAGGTGGCTCGTCCCCGACCTCGCGCCCCGCGCCGCGGTTGCTGTCGGCGGAGTCGCGCTCGCCGGCGGGCTTATCGCGTTGGGGTTCCTGCCGGCGGCGACGGCCGGTTGGGCGGCGTGCGCGCTCGCGGCGTGTGGTCTCGGATTGGGGCTGATCGGCTCGGTTCTCGCGCCGGCCGCGGTTCCTCCGGACCGGCCGGGCATGCGCGCCGCGACGATCAGCATCGCGGCGCGTCACGCGGGTTTCGTGCTCGCCCTCGCCGTCATCGCACCCGTCTTGTCGGCGAGCCTCAACGATGGCGCACGGCTCGCGACCAAGGCGACCACCGCCGAGGTTCTCGATTCGTCGATATCGCTGCGCACCAAGGTCTCACTCGCCCTCGATTTGCGAGACCTCGTCGCCAACGCGCCGCGCGGCAAGGTTCCCGATCCGACGGTGCCCTTCGACAAACGTGGTGCGGCCCACGATGCGAACCTGCGAGAGACGCGAGACGCCGTGGTGGTCGCGATCCGCGACACGCTGACGCGTGCCTTCCGCTCGTCGTTCCTGATCGCGGCACTCTTTGCGGTCGGCGCGGCCCTCGCGGCCGCGGCACTACGCGGCCGTCGTACCGCGCCAACCGACGGCAAAGCGCTGGCGATCGCGGGGGTGATAACCGCGCTCGTCGTGGTGCTCATCGCGGCCGAGTTCCACGCGGGAGCCGATGGCTTCGGGCGTCGCGACTACGTCGATCCGTGTCATGCGCCGGCGGATCCCTTCCCTCAGGGACACGGGATCGACGGCACGCTGCAACGGATCTCCCTCTCGGCGATCGACGGCGCCGCGTGCAAGCTCGGCACCGGACGCGAGGACCTGATTCTCTCGCTCGACCCGAGCAGCGCGTTCGGGTCCGAGGTGAAGTGGACGCGTGCGACGCTCGCGGAGGCGCTGCGCGCCGGGCTCGTCCGCGCGATCGACGATGCCGATCATCGCAACACCATTCCCGGTTTCGTCGCGGCCGGGCTGAAGTTCGTTGCCGAACGGGCGCCGATCGACTGGATGCTCGGGCGCGTCAACATCCCCTTCCTCGAGAGCTGATCGTCGGTGCGCGCGTGCCGCCGCGTACGAAACTTCCCGCTTTCTCCGTGGTCGCGCGCACGAAACCATTGCCGCTCCTGCGGCGATGAGCAGCATCGCGAGCGCGGCGAGGGTCTTCGAGTCTGCGCCGGTGAACGGCAATGCGCCCGGCGGCGGGACGGTGGGAGTTGGTGTGGGTTTCGGCGGCGGTGGCACGACCGGTGGGGCCGGATCGACCACGATCGTGACGGTTGCGGTCGCGGTGCGCAGAAAGCTGTCGGTGATGGTGTACGTGTAGCTGTCGATTCCGCTGTATCCGGTCGCGGGTGTGTAGGTGAAGCGCCCGTCGGAGAGCTGGGTGAGGATGCCGTGCGCGGGGTTCGTGTGCATCGTGACGGTGATCCCCGTGCCCGTGTCGTTGGTGAGTACACCCGGCGCCGGTTCGTTGAGCACCTTTCCGTACGCGAGGTCGTAGTGATCGTTCGTTGCCGTGGGTGCGGCGGGCGAGCTTCCGATGACGTTCAGCGAGGCGTCGCGCGTCGCGCTCGGGAAGTACGTCCAGGTGTCGAGCCCCTTGACGTCGCCGAACGACCCGGTGCAGGGAGTGTTGGTATTGCCGCCGGTGTCGGAGCCGTACGCGCGTTGGCCGCCGCTGCTGTCGTACCCGAGGGCCGGATCGCTGTGATTCACCGCGGGCGGGCTCAGGCCGCACAGGGTTGCTCCGGGCGTCCCGACGTCGGAACCCGACGGGCCGCTCGTGTGGTAGCCGCGGTCGTCGTAGAACGCGGTTGTGCAGGCCGCGTTCCCGAAGGGACACGTTCCGCCCGGCGGATTCTGCATCGTGATCGTCGGCCCGCCCAGTGTCGAGTTCTCGGCGTCGAGCAGCGGGAAGTGGTATTCGCCCGCGTGGACGTCGGCGCGCACCTCGTAACCGGCCCCGACCGGTAGGACGTCGCCGCGGTTGTCGTTGCCATCCCAGGCGATCGTGTGCGCGCCGGCCGACTGAGCAACTCTCAAGACGCGGTTGAGGGGATTTCCGGGGTCGAAGTCGACGCCGTCGCGACTGATGATGATCTCGACCACCCCGTTGGTCGTGGTCGAGAAATTGAACGTTCCGCCTTCGCCGACGACGGACGTGTTGCCGCCGACGCTTCCCACGAACGACAGCGCGCTCAGGGCAGGCGCCGC
>DATJAA010000035.1:0-3362 GCA_035516815.1 Acidimicrobiia bacterium
GTCTTCACCGCGGGAAGCACGGCGAAGCTCTGCCAGATCTCGCGATAGAGACCGGCGCGCCGGATCTCCTCGACGACGATGGCGTCGGCCTGTTGCAGGATCTCCACCCGCTCGCGCGTGATCGTGCCGATGATGCGGACCGCGAGCCCCGGACCGGGGAACGGCTGACGCCACACGATCTCTTCGGGGAGGCCCAATTCCTCGCCGATCGCGCGCACCTCGTCCTTGAACAGCGCCCGTAACGGCTCCACCAACTCGAAATCCATGTCGTCGGGCAACCCGCCGACGTTGTGATGGCTCTTGATGTTCGCGTTGTCGCCACCGCCGGACTCGACGATGTCGGGATACAACGTGCCCTGCACCAGAAAGCGCGCGTCTCCGAGATCCTGGGCGGCCTCTTCGAAGACGCGGATGAAGAGCTCGCCGATCGTCTTGCGCTTGCGCTCCGGATCGATGACGTCGTCGAGCGCGTCCAGGAAGCGATCCTGCGCCTTCACGTGAACGAGCTCGACCTCGAACTGCTCGCGGAACGTCTGCTCGACCTGCTCGGCCTCGCCGCGCCGCAGCAAGCCGGTGTCGACGAACACGCACACGAGCTGGTCGCCGATCGCCTTGTGCACCAACGCGGCGGCGACCGCGGAGTCGACGCCACCCGAAAGCCCGCAGATGACGCGCTCGTGGCCGACCTGCTCGCGGATCTCCGCGACCGCGTGTTCGATGATCGAGACGTTCGTCCACGTGGGCCGGCAACCCGCGGCATCGAACAGGAAGGCCTTGAGGATCTCCATCCCGTGCACGGTGTGCGCCACTTCGGGGTGGAACTGCACGGCGTAGATCGCGCGGTCGCGGTCCTCGAACGCGGCGACCGGCACCGCGTCGGTGCGCGCCGTGATCGTGAAGCCCGCGGGCGCGCCCGTGATCGAGTCGCCGTGACTCATCCACACGACCTCGTCGACCGGGAGATCGGCGAAGAGCAAGGAGGACCCCTCCGCGTGCAGTTCGGTGCGCCCGTACTCGCCCTGCCCGGTCTTGGCGACCTCGCCGCCGAGATCGCGCGCCACGAGCTGCGCTCCGTAACAGATGCCGAGCACCGGGACGCCCGCGTCGTACACCGCAGGATCGATGCCCGGAGCACCGGGAACGTGTACCGACGCGGGGCCGCCCGAGAGGACGATCGCCTTCGGATTGCGTGCGAGCATCTCCGCGACCGGCATCGAGCGCGGAACGATCTCGCTGTAGACGTGCACTTCCCGCACGCGGCGCGCGATCAGCTGCGCGTACTGGGCCCCGAAGTCGACGACGAGGACGAGGTCGGGTGAGTCGTTCACGCTCCGGTGGTCTCCATCAGCCCATGCCGATGCCCTGCGCGCGCTGCAGCGACTTGCCTTCCGTCTTCAGCGCGGGCGCGACCATCACTTCGGCCTTCTGGAACTCCTTCACCGTCTCGTAGCCCGTCGTCGCCATCGACGTCCGCAGCGCGCCGAACAGGTTGAGCGTTCCGTCGTTCTCGTGCGCGGGGCCGGTGAGAATCTCGGCGAGCGACGCTTTCTGGCCCGCGAACACCCGCGCGCCGCGCGGCAGCGTCGGGTGGAAGGTGGCCATGCCCCAGTGGTAGCCGCGGCCCGGCGCTTCGTACGCAGTCGCGAGCGGCGAACCGATCATCACCGCGTCGGCGCCGCATGCAATCGCCTTGGCGATGTCGCCGCCGGTCGACATCCCACCGTCTGCGATGACATGGACGTATACGCCCGTCTCGTCGAGGTGGCGGATACGGGCCCCCGCCGCGTCGGCGATGGCCGTCGCCTGCGGGACCCCGATGCCGAGCACTCCTCGGCTCGTACACGCGTGCCCCGGACCGACGCCCACGAGCACACCGACCGCGCCGGTGCGCATGAGGTGCAGCGCGGTGGAATAGGAGGCGCAGCCGCCGACGATGACCGGGAGGTCGAACTCGCGGATGAATTTCTTCAGGTTCAGCGGTTGGCGGGCCGGGTCGTGGGAGACGTGCTCGGCCGACACAACCGTTCCCTGGACGACGAGAACGTCGAGCTCCGCGTCGAGCACGTGCTTGGCATACTGCTCCACGCGCTGCGGCGTGAGCGACGCCGCGGCGATGACGCCGCTCGCCTTCACCTCACGGATGCGCTGCGGGATGAGCTCCTCTTTGATCGGCTCGTCGTAGAGCTCCTGCATCCGGCGCGTCGCCTTCTCGGGCGGAAGAGACGCGATCTCCTCGAAAACCGACTCCGGCTCCTCGTAGCGCGTCCAGATCCCTTCGAGGTTCAAGCACGCGAGACCGCCGAGCTTTCCGATCTCGATCGCGGTCGCCGGCGACACGACACCGTCCATCGCGGCGGCCATCATCGGCAGCTCGAACTTGTACGCGTCGACCTCCCACGTGATGTCGATATCTTCGGGGTCGCGGGTTCGGCGGCTCGGCACGATCGCGATGTCGTCGAACCCGTAGGCCCGCCGTCCCGACTTTCCGATCCCGATCTCAACTTCCACGGGTTCCTCCGCCGTAGTCCTCGCACCTCGGAATTTCCCAGGATATCCACGTCGCGCGCCGGATTCGCGATCGGTCGATCGGGCCTCCCGCCCTGCGTCAGAGCTCCGCGACGAGGTGGGCGAGAAAGCTGGTGAGTATCCGCGCCGTCGCGCCCCACACCGTCTCGTCCTCGAGGTCGTAGAAGTGGACGCTGAAATCGGTACCACGCGTGTCCCAGCGTTCCTCCCGATACGCGTCGGGGTCGAGAAGCCCGGACAGGGGGACCTCCAGGATCCGCACGACCTCGCGCGGGCTCGGGACGAGCACCGGGCGCGCCGCGAGGAATCCCACGAAGGGCGAGATCGTGAATCGCGTCGCGAATGTCGCGATGCCGTCGAGGCGCGCGACGACCTCGACCTCGCCCGGTGAAAGGCCGACCTCTTCGTGGGACTCGCGTAGCGCGGTCGCCTGCAGATCGGCGTCGACGCCCGGTTCGAATTTCCCGCCCGGAAACGCGATCTCGCCGCTGTGTGAAGGCATCGACTCCGGTCGCTTGATGAGGACGACCCGGGTCTCGCCGTCCGCCTCGTACAGCGGGACGAGGACGGCCGCGGCGCGGCTCCCCGCGACGGCGGGACCCGGGTCGACCGCGGGCGCCATGTCGGCGAGACGCTCGCGGACGTCGGCGAGCGTCAGGCGCCGCTGGTCGGCGGTGAGCGCGGCCCACGGAGGGGGACCACCGGGCTGGTACGACGGCGGGCGGGGGATCCGCTGCTGCCCCCCGCGTCGGATCGCCACGATGACGATCGTATCGAGGCCGCGCGAGACTCCCTCCCCCATGGAGTGGAACCTGGCTACGGCGTTCGAATCAGTG
>DATJAA010000036.1:0-9508 GCA_035516815.1 Acidimicrobiia bacterium
CTCGAGTCGAGCATCAAGAACGTCGGCTCTGACGGCATCTCACCCGTCGTGAGCGCGGCGCAGGACGCGGCCGAGAAGGGCGACGCGCTCCTTTCCGCGCTCGATGCGGTGAAGTGCACCAACAGCTGAGTCGCCCGGGCCGTGGTTCAAGGCGCGCTCGGAGGCGGCCGAACACTTCGGTGTGACCGCATGGGGAGCGCCGGCGACGCCGCCGCCAGGCTGGTACCCGGATCCGGAGCAGCCCGCGTACCTCCGCTGGTGGGACGGGGGGCGATGGACCGACCACCGTGCTCCGGGCTGGCAGCCTCCGCTCGGCTCGTGGGCCGGTCCGGGACCGGGTGGGGCCAATCACGACCTCGACTGGGTGCTCCCCGTCAATCGCGACGGCTTTGCCATCGCGTCGGGCTACCTCGCGCTGTTCTCGTTCATCCCGAACCCGGTGACATCGATCCCCGCGATCGCATGCGGCTGGGCGGCGCTGCGGCGAATCCCGCGCTCGGGAAAGCTCGGTCGCGGCCGGGCCTGGTTCGGGGTGATCGTCGGCGCGTTCTCGCTCGGGCTGTTCTTGCTCGCGTGGCTCGCAGTGCTCGCCACGCACTGAAGGCGGGACGCCCCGGAATATCGCGTCAAGACGGCGTCAGTACGCGCATGATTCGCGTCAAGAGGACGAGGCAGGCGTCACCGATCGTTACAGTGAGTGGTGGCGAGCCGGGAAGTCTGGTCGGCACCTTGACGAGCGTCGGGAGCTGGCGTGCGAGGCAAGCTACGGATCTATCTGGGCCCTGCCCCGGGCGTGGGCAAGACCTACGCGATGCTCGACGAAGGTTGGCGACGCCGACAGCGCGGCGCCGACGTCGTGATCGGCATCGCGGTCTGCCACGACCGTCCGAACACGATCGCGCAGATCCGTGACCTCGAGATCGTTCCGCCCCGGCGCGTCGAGTACCGCGGGCGAACGTGGGAGGAGGTCGACGTCGACGCGATTCTGGCTCGCCGCCCGCAGGTGGTCCTCGTCGACGAGCTGGCGCACTCGAACGTGAGCGGCTCGGCGAACGAGAAGCGCTGGCAGGACATCGAGCGGTTGCTCGCGGCCGGGATCGAAGTTCTGTCGACGGTGAACATCCAGCACCTCGAGAGCCTCAACGACGTCGTCAATCGCATTACCGGTATCGTCCAGCGAGAAACCGTTCCCGACGCCGTCGTGCGCCGTGCCGACCAGATCGAGCTCGTCGATATGAGCCCGGAGGCGTTGCAGCGCCGCATGGCCCACGGGAACATCTACCCCGCGGATCGTGTCGACGCCGCGCTGGCGAACTACTTCCGCGCCGGCAACCTGGGCGCGCTGCGCGAGCTCGCGTTGCTGTGGGTCGCCGACCGGGTGGAGGACTCCGTCCAGGCGTACATGGCTCAACACGGCATCACCGCGCCGTGGGAGACGCGAGAACGCGTCCTCGTCGCGCTGACCGGTGCGCCCGGTGGCGACCACCTGATACGGCGCGCCGCTCGCATGGCGCGCCGCTCGCAGGGCGACCTGGTCGGTGTGCACATCGTGAGCGACGACGGGCTCACCCGACCCGAACCCGAGCACCTTGCTCGCCACCGCGCGCTGTTGGAGGAGCTGGGCGGTGTGTACCACGAGGTGGCCGGCAGCGATGTTCCTGCGACGCTCGTGGGCTTCGCGGAGGCGCAGCATGCAACGCAGTTGGTTCTGGGCACCAGTCGCCGCACCCGTTGGATGGAGGTCACCCGCGGGTCGATCATCAATCGCGTCGTGCGCGATGCCAAGACGATCGACGTGCATGTCATCTCGACGGAGGGTGCGACCCTCGGCGCGCAGCCACCCCTGCGCCGCGTCCCGATCCACTCCGCGCAGCCTCGCTCCCGCGTCGTCACCGCATACGCGGTGGCGGCGGTCGGTCTCATCGCGATCGGCGCGTTCGCGGCCGCGCGGTCGTCGCTACAGCCTCACCACCCCGGCAATGTCACCGCCAGCGCCGGCTTGTTGATCTTTCTCGGCGTGATCCTCGTCGTGGCCACGATCGGCGGGCGCGGGCCCGCGCTGCTGACCTCGCTCGCCGCGATCGCAGTCGTCGACTGGTACCTGATCCCTCCATACGGCTCGTTCGCGGTGGCCCGCGGCAATGACGCGGCGTACCTCGTCGCCTTCGTCGTGTGCGCGGTCGCCATCTCGATCGTCATCGAACAGGCAACGCGCCGGCGAGTCGAGGCAGTGCTTGCGCGCGACGAAGCCGACGCGGTGATGGCGCTCGCGGAGCGACTGTCACGCCCGAATCCGCCGCAGGTGGTCGTCGATGAGATCCACGAAACGCTCCGGCGGGACGCGGTTGCGCTGCTCAAACCGCGCGACGAGGGCTGGGCGGTGGAAGCGGCTACGGGGGAGCCCGCGCTCACCTCGCCGGACGCGGGCGAGCGCTACGACCTGCGAGACGGTCACGTTCTCGTGATGTCGGGAAGGCCGCTCTCGCCCGATGGGCACCGGATGGTCGCCGCGCTCACCTCGTACCTCGAAGCCGTGATGGAGATCAACCGGTTGGAGCGCGAAGCCAGCGCGATGAGCGCACTGTCCAAGGCGAATGATCTCCGTAGCGCGTTGCTGGCCGCCGTGAGCCACGACCTGCGCACGCCGCTCGCATCGATCAAGGCGCTGGCGAGCGGCTGGCTCGAACCGGATGTTCAGTGGTCGTACGGCGAGACCCATGAGTTCATGACGGGGATCGATGCCGACACCGACCGTCTCAACACCCTCGTGGAGAACCTCCTCGACATGAGCCGTCTGCAATCCGGGGCGTTGAACCTCGAGCTCCGACCGGTCGGTCTCGACGAAGTCGTTCCCGCCGCGCTCGCGAGCTTGAGCGAACGCGCCAGTGCGGTAGTCGTCTCGGTACCGGAGTCGCTTCCGCGCGTCGTCGTCGACGCGAAGTTGCTGGAGCGAGCGATCGCGAACGTCGTCGACAACGCGGTGCGACATTCCCCCGCCGACCGTCCTGTTCGCGTCGCGGCGGCCGTCGTCGCCGGGCGCATGGACCTCCGGGTGAGCGATCGCGGGCGGGGAGTCCCCGTCGCGCAGCGCGAGCAGCTGTTCGTGCCTTTCCAACGTCTCGGCGACACCAACACCGGGACGGGCGTTGGCCTCGGGCTCGCCGTGTCGAAAGGCTTCGTCGAAGCAATCGGCGGCGAGCTGTATCTCGAGGACACGCCGGGCGGCGGGGTGACGATGGTATTCAACCTTCCCATCGAACCCACTGGGCGGGCGAGCGATGAACCCGTGCTCGTCACATCGGAGCGTGAATCGTGAGTTGTGTCCTCATCGTCGACGACGAGCGTCCCATGTTGCGGGCGCTCGGTGCGCATCTGCGCGCCCGGGGCTACGAGGTCGACCTCGTCGAGACGGGTGAGGCCGCGCTCGCCCGGGCCGCGACCCAGCCGCACGATGCCGCGATCGTCGACCTCGGGCTCCCTGGCATCGACGGCATCGAGGTGGTCCACGGTCTGCGCGGATGGACCTCGATGCCGATCATCGTTCTCTCGGCGCGCCATCAGGAATCGATGAAGATCCTTGCGTTCGACGCCGGCGCGGACGACTACGTGACGAAGCCGTTCAGCATGCGCGAGCTCCTGGCGCGCCTACGTGCCGCGCTCCGCCGTGCCCGGCCCGTCGAGGAGATACCGCCCACCGTCGAGACCCCCGACTTCCGCATCGACCTCGCGCTCAAGCGCGCGTCGAACGCGTCCGGCGACGAGATCCGGTTGACCCCTACGCAATGGCACCTCGTCGAAATCTTGGTGCGAAACCCTGATCGCATCGTGAGCCAGCGTCAGTTGCTCGAAGACGTCTGGGGACCGAGCTACGTGACCCAGACGAACTACTTGCGCCAGTTCATGGCCCAGTTGCGCCGGAAGTTCGAGCCCGACCCGGCCCGGCCGCGCTACTTCGTGACCGAGCCCGGCCTCGGTGTGCGCTTCGTCCCCCGACCCGAACCCGACGACGGCTGAAGCCGCGCGGCGACGGCACGAACAGAGCGGATGTGACCCGTTGGCCTACAGTCGGTGCCGGCGGGCCGGGAAGTCTCGTCGGCACCGTCTACATCGACGAAGGTCGGGGTTCTCACCGTGCAAGGCAAGCTGTCACGACCGCGCCCAGCCGTTGTCGCAGTGGCGGAACGGGAGCGTTCGGGTGAGCCGGATTCTGGTCGTAGAGGACGAGCGTCCGATGCTCCGCGCCCTCGGCGCGCACCTGCAAGCCCGCGGCTACGAGGTCGATCTCGTCGAAAGCGGTGAGGCCGCGCTCTCCCGAGCCGCCGCGGGCTCGCACGACGCCGCGATCGTCGACCTCGGGCTGCCGGGGATGGACGGAATCGAGGTCGTGCACGGATTGCGAGGTTGGACTTCCATCCCGATCATCGTCGTGTCGGCACGCGACCAGGAGGCGATGAAGATTCTCGCGTTCGACGCCGGCGCCGATGACTACGTGACGAAGCCGTTCGGTATGCGTGAGCTGCTCGCACGTCTCAGCGTCGTGCTCCGGCGCGCGACGGCGGGCGGTGAGCTGCTGCCGATCGTCGACACCCCGGACTTCCGTATCGACCTCGGCATGAAACGAGCGACAGACAGTGCCGGCGACGAGATTCGACTGACGCCGACGCAGTGGCATCTGCTCGAGGTCTTGGTTCGGAACCCCGACCGGCTTGTGACCCAGCGCAACTTGCTGGAGGAGGTGTGGGGTCCGAGCTACGTGAACCAGACGAACTATGTGCGTCAGTTCATGGCTCAGCTGCGCCGCAAGTTCGAGCCCCGGCCCGCGCGTCCGCGCTATTTCCTGACCGAGCCCGGGATGGGAGTGCGCTTCGTTCCGGATCCCGAGTTCGACGACGACCTCGTCACCGAGCAGGTTGGCCGTCGAGCGCAAGGTTGAGCTCCAGGACGTTCACGCCCGGTTCGCCCATGAACCCGAGTCCCCGACCGTCGGTGTGCTTCGAGACGAGTGCCAGCACCTGATCGACTGTCAGGTGGCGAGCGCGTGCCACCCGGGGAGCTTGCAGCCGTGCGTTCGCAACGCTGATGTCGGGATCGAGCCCCGAGAAAGATGCGGTGACCGCGTCGACGGGGACCTTGACGGTCGGCGCGAGGTTGTTCTCCGCGCGGTACTCGAGCACCCGCTCCGGCACCGTGCTCGGATCACAAACATAGGTGCCGTCCTTGTTCCTCTCGTAGACCGCGTTGCCGTTGCTGTCGGTGATGTCGTTGCCGTCCTTGTCGGTCGCCTGCACGGGTACGCACCGCGGATCTGTAGGCGTTGCATAAGGGTTCTTCGTTCCGTCGATGCTCACCCCCGGGACGTTGCCGATGAGGTTCGGGTTGGAAGGGCCCTGGTTGGAAGCCCCGCTCGCGCTCGCGTCGTAGCCGTTGCCGTCGTAACCCACGCCTGCCTTCGAGGGGCGAGGGTGGAAGTACTTCGCACTCGTGAAGTCCTCGGCGATCAGCTTCGAGCCCACGATCTGACCGTTCACCTTGATCAGCGAGCCGTCGGCTTGCTTCTTGAACGCGACCTGACCGATCCCGTACACGGCAAGCGGATAGATCAACCCCAGCAGAACCGTAAGCGCGAGGAACATGACGATTGAGGTGAGAACTTGACGGCGCATCAGTGGACTCCCAGACCTGATACCACGAGGTCGATCAATTTGATGGCGACGAACGGTGCGATGATCCCCCCGACGCCGTAGATCATGATGTTGCGACGAAGGATCGACGCTGCGCCCATCGCCCGGAACTTGACGCCGCGCAATGCGAGAGGAATCAACGCGACGATGACGATTGCGTTGAATATGACCGCACTCAGGATCGCCGAGTGTGGATTGGCCAAATGCATGATGTTGAGCGTCTTCAGTTCGGGGAAGACGCCGACGAACATCGCCGGGATGATCGCGAAGTACTTCGCCACGTCGTTCGCGATCGAGAACGTCGTCAGGGAGCCGCGGGTGATGAGCATCTGTTTGCCGATCTCGACGATGTCCATGAGCTTCGTCGGATCGGAGTCGAGGTCGACCATGTTGCCGGCCTCCTTGGCAGCTTGAGTGCCGGTGTTCATCGCGACGCCGACGTCGGCCTGCGCGAGTGCGGGCGCGTCGTTCGTGCCGTCTCCGGTCATCGCGACGAGACATCCGCCGGCCTGCTCGGCGCGGATACGTGCGAGCTTGTCCTCGGGCGTGGCTTCCGCCATGAAGTCGTCGACACCGGCTTCATGCGCGATCGCGGCCGCGGTCAGCGGGTTGTCGCCGGTGATCATCACCGTGCGAATCCCGATCGCACGCATCTCGGCGAATCGCTCCGCGATGCCGGTCTTGACGGTGTCCTTGAGATGGATGACACCGAGGACATGTGTGCCCTCGGCGACGACAAGAGGGGTGCCACCGCCCTGGGCGATGCCCTCGACGATGCCGGCGAGGTCGGATGGCACGTGCCCGTCGCGCTCCTCGACCCAATGCACGACGGAGTCGGCCGCGCCCTTGCGGATCGAGCGGTTGTGCCACTCGATGCCACTCATGCGCGTCTGCGCGGTGAACGGAACGAGCTCGGCGTCGTCGATGTTCTCGGGCGGGAGCGAGTAGCGGTTCTCCGCGAGGGTCACGATCGAACGACCTTCCGGCGTTTCGTCGGCCAGGCTCGACAGCAGCGCGACCGCCGCGACCTCGCGTTCGTCGACGCCACCGACCGGTAGGAAGGCGGCTGCCATCCGGTTGCCATAGGTGATCGTCCCGGTCTTGTCGAGGAGCAGCGTCGCAACGTCACCCGCGGCCTCGACCGCTCGTCCCGACATGGCGAGCACATTGCGTTGCACCAACCGGTCCATACCCGCGATCCCGATGGCCGAGAGCAGTGCGCCGATCGTCGTCGGTATAAGGCACACCAGCAGCGCGACGAGGACCGTGATCTCCTGCTGCGCGCTGCTGTATTTCGCGAACGGCTGGATCGTCGCGGTCGCGAGCAGCAAGACGATGCTGAGGCCGGCCAGCAGGATGTTGAGCGCGATCTCGTTCGGCGTCTTCTGCCGGTTCGCGCCTTCGACCAACGCGATCATGCGGTCGATGAAGCTCTCGCCCGGTTCGGCCAGGATCTTCACGACGATGCGGTCGGAGAGGACGCGCGTCCCGCCCGTGACGGCCGATCGGTCGCCTCCGGATTCGCGGATCACCGGGGCCGACTCTCCGGTAATCGCCGACTCGTCGACCGACGCGATGCCCTCGATCACGTCACCGTCGCCCGGGATCAGGTCGCCGGCGACGACGACGACGAGATCGCCGACGTGGAGTTCCGACGACTGGCGCTCGACCGTCGACCCGTCGTCGAGCAGCAAATGCGCCACAGTCTCCGACCGGGTCTTGCGGAGCGTGTCGGCCTGCGCCTTGCCCCGGCCCTCGGCCACGGCTTCGGCGAAGTTGGCGAACAGCACCGTGAACCACAACCAGATCGCGACGAGACCAGTGAACGTGCTGTCGGCCGCCGACGCGGTCGGGAGGTCACGCACGAACAGATACGTCGTGAGCAGGCTCCCGATGAACACGACGAACATCACCGGATTCCGCACCTCGGTGCGGGGGTGGAGCTTCTTGACCGCGTCGACCATTGCGCGCCGCACGATCTGCGGGTTCAAGAGCGCACCGCGACGCGGCGAACCTTGACCGGGCTCGTGCACCGACGACATGTCGATCGGTTCGGGGGTGAGATCGGTGACAGTCACGGCACTCCTACAGCTTCAGGTGCTCGACGATGGGCCCGAGCGAGAGCACGGGGAAGTACGTGAGCCCGACGAGGATCAGGATCACGGAGAACAACAATCCGGCGAACAGCGGGCCGTGCGTCGGGAAGGTGCCGGCCGAGGGCGGTGACGGCTGTTTGCGGGCGGAGCCGCCCGCGATCGCGAGCACCGGCACGATCAACACGTACCGACCGACGAGGATCGAGAACGCCAGGGACAGCTGGTACCAATGCGACGTCACGGTGATCCCTGGGAACGCCGAGCCGTTGCCGTTGGCCGCGGATGCGTAGGAGTAGAGGATCTCCGACAGACCGTGCGGACCGGTGTTGCCGAGCTGGCTGACGGCCGTGGAGAGCACCGCGGCGATGCCCGCCAACACCAGGGTCACCGTCGGAACTGCGAGCACGTAGAGCGTGGCCAGCTTGACGTCGGGCGCACGTATTTTCTTGCCCATGTACTCGGGCGTTCGCCCGACCATGAGCCCGGCGATGAAGACTGCGACGAGCGCCAGGATCAGCACGCCGTAGAGACCCGATCCGATGCCACCGGGGCCGTATTCGCCGAGCAGGATGTTCGTGAGCACGATCGCACCGCCGAGTGGGGTCCACGAATCGTGGGAGGAGTTCACGGATCCGGTCGTCGTGCTCGTCGAGTTGGAGCCGTGCATCGCGCTGGCCGCCGCGCCGAAGCGCACCTCCTTGCCTTCTAGGTTCCCGCCGGGATTCGTCGCCGTGGCCGTCTGCGACGCTCCGGCGGCGGTGAGCTGCGGGTTGCCGTTGGTTTCCAGGAGTTGCGCGCCGAGCATGGGCAAAGCCCAGAACGCGAGCATCACGGCGAAGACGGCCCACCCTTGACGTTTGTCACCGACCATCTTTCCGAACGTGTAGGTGAGCCCGAAGCCGATGAGGGCGGCGAAGTACATCTGCAGGAAGTTCGTGAGCCCGTTCGGGTTCTCGAACGGATGGCCGGAGTTGGCGTTGTAGAAGCCACCGCCGTTGGTACCGAGCTCCTTGATCGCTTCTTGAGACGCAACCGGTCCGCCGGGCACGACGGCGGAGCCCGCCGGTTGTCCGCTCGAGTCCTTCGCTTGTACGAGCGCCGAATCGACCGGCTTGTACGGCGTGTTGCCGTGGAAGTTGTCGATGACGCCTTGGCTCAAGAAGACCACCGCGAGCACGAGCGAGAGCGGGAGGAGGATGCGCACACAGCTCCGGACGAGGTCGACCCAGAAGCTGCCGATCGTGCTGGAGCGCCGGCGGGCGAGACCGCGGATCAGCGCGACCGCGACGGTGAGGCCGATTGCGGCGGAGAGGAAGTTCTCGACTCCCAGCACGACCATCTGCGTGAGGTGCGACACGGTCGCCTCGGGCACGTAACTCTGCCAGTCGGTGTTGGTGACGAAGCTCACCGCGGTGTTGAGCGCCATGAACGGCTGCACAGCCGTGACATGCGTGGGGTTGACGGGCAGATGCGCCTGAATGCGCTGGAAGAAGTACACGCAGAGCACCGCAACCGCGTTGAACGAGAGCAGCGAGATCGCGTACGACTTCCAGCGCTGCTCACCGTGGCCGTCGATCCCGCAGACGCGGTAGATCAGCCGCTCGATCGGGCCGAAGACCCGATCGCCGGGCGCGCGCCCGTTCGAGTACACCTTCGCCATGTAGGCGCCGGCGATGGGCGTGCTCACGATCAGCAGCGCCGCCAGCGCGAGGAACTGGATCCACTCGGACG
>DATJAA010000037.1:0-2157 GCA_035516815.1 Acidimicrobiia bacterium
GAGGCCGGTCATTGCCTAGCTTCACCCCATGCCCGCGCCCGAGTTCCGCACCCGAATCGTCGAGCGCCGCGACGCGGACGCGCTGCGCGCGATCTACAACGTCGAGGTGCTGGAATCGACGGTCACGTTCGACCTCCGGCCCCGATCGCAGGCCGAACAGCTCGTGTGGATCGACGAACATTCGGGTGGGCATCCGGCGATCGTCGCGGTCGACGGCGATGACGTGGTGGGGTTCGCGTCGCTCTCTCCCTACCGGCCCCGACCGGCCTACTCGACGACGGTCGAGGACTCCGTCTACGTGCGGCGCGACCTCCGTGGCCGCGGCGTCGGCCGGCTGCTGCTGGGCGATCTCCTCGACCTCGCACGCGACCACGGGTTCCACTGCGTCATCGGACGCATCGTCGGCGACCACGACGCCTCGATCGCGCTCCACACCGCGTGCGGCTTCTCGCAAGTCGGCCGCGAGCGCGAGGTCGGCCGGAAGTTCAACCGCTGGCTCGACGTCGTGCTCATGCAGAAGATGTTGTGATCCTTGGTCGCAGCCTTGCTGCTCCGGTCGCATGGTGCACGATTGCGTCGGCGGCGTCACGACCCGGACGAAATGCGGTGAGCGCAGCGATCCCGCCGGAGCCCTGCGGGTCCGCGAGGCGAGTATCCCGCCGAGCAGCGAAGGCGACAAGGAATGATCGTGGGCCGGGTTGGATTCGAACCAACGTAGTGAAACACAACGGGTTTACAGCCCGTCCCCTTTGGCCACTCGGGTACCGACCCGGATCTAATCTAGCGAGCCGCATCTACGGGCCGCCGTAGTCAGGGCGGGCGGCAACGGAGGGAGAGACGCATGCCGAGCTTCGACGTGGTATCGGAGGTCGACCTCCAGGAGGTTCGGAACGCGGTCGACCAGGCGAGCCGCGAGCTGTCGACCCGCTTCGACTTCAAGGGCACTGACAGTGTCGTCGAGCTGAAGGACAAGACCATCGAGCTCGAGTCGGCGTCGGAGGAGCGGCTGAAGGCGGTCTCGCAGGTGCTCGAGGAGAAGCTGGTCAAGCGCAAGGTGTCACTCAAGGCGATCGACTACGGCAAGGTCGAAGAAGCGGCCCGGGGCCGGGCACGTCAGACGGTTTCGCTACACGTCGGGATCAACGACGAGAAGGCACGAGAGATCGGCAAGTACGTGAAGACCCTCGGTTTGAAGGGTGTGCAACACCAGGTGCAGGGCGATCAACTTCGCATCACCGGCAAGAAGCGCGACGACCTGCAGACGGCGATCCAGAAGATGCGCGAGCACGATTTCGGGGTGCCCCTGCAGTTCACGAACTTCCGCGACTGACACGCACCGCGCTCGTGAACCCGATCTTTCGGTAGAGCACCGCGCCCTGACCGTGGTCGTCTTCGGCGCGCGCGATCTCGGTGAACCCCGACTTGATGGCGTCGAACACCGCGGGATGGTCGTCGAGCCTCGGCGGCAGCAACAGGTACTCCACGGTGTCGGCTTCGGGCAGACGCTGACCTTTCTGCGCGGACAGCTTCCAGTGCGTCGCATAGAACGGCGTCGGCCACAGGTACACGTGCTCGCGCCGGTCCACGTGCGTGACGAACGTGTCGTACGCGGCCACTACCGCGTTCGGCGGCAACTGCGCAACGACGTGGTTCACGTCGGCCACGACCGCCGACGACGGGCTCCAGTGCGCCGGCAGGCCGTGCCGGGCGAGCGGCAGCGGACCCCACATGTACGCGCAGAGCAGCGCGGACACGAGCACGAGCACGCCCGCGATCGAACGACGCCGGGCCGTCCGGATGCGGCCGACTGCGTAGACCGATCCCATCGCGAGTGCCGGCAGCAGCTCCATCGAGTAGTGGAACGCGATCTGGTGCTGGTACCCGACCGTGCTGAAGACGTTCGCCGCCAGCGCGAGCACAGCCGTCGCCGCGATCTCGGGCGCGAAGAGGAAGACCAGGCCCGTGGGCGCGATCAGCTGCCAGACGTAGAAGGGCCGGCCGTTGGGGTGGTCGCCGGCGACGAGGTATCTCACGACAGCACCGGGTTTCGTCACGATCTCCTTCGCGAAGTCGGAGACATGGCGACTCACCGAGCACGCGCCCGAGCAGGTGCTGAACGGTATGCGGAACGCGTTGCGCGTCGACACTCCGACGAGT
>DATJAA010000038.1:0-4328 GCA_035516815.1 Acidimicrobiia bacterium
TACGTAGAACACCGTCTGCTCGTGCGTTGTGAACGCATTCATCTCGCCGCCGACCGATTCGATCGCGTCGGCGATCTCGCGCGCGGTGCGCCGGGCGGTTCCCTTGAACAACAGGTGCTCGAGGAAGTGGCTCGCGCCCCACTGCGGGCCGACCTCGTCGCGCGCGCCACTGCCGACCCACGCGCCGAGGGAAACCGAGTTGAGTGCGGGCAGCGTCTCGCTGACGACGCGCAACCCGGACGCGAGCTTCGTCCGCCGGATCCCGTTCACTGCGACGACGCGCCCGAAACCGGGCTACCGCCGCGCGCCACCGCGCCGGCCGCCTCCGCCGCCCCGACCCCCGCGCCCACCGCGACGATCGCCGCCGCCCGAACGGGAAGGCTCCTCGGCCGGACCGAGGTCGCCGAACTCCTCGCGAGCCTGTTCCTCCCACGCCGATTCGAACGACGCCGTCACCCGAGCCGGCGACGGTTCGCGCGTTTCGCGCGCGGGACGGTCACCGCGCGGCGCGCGCTCGCGCTCCGCGCGGCCGCCGTCGCCACCCGCGTCCGGGAGATCGCCGTCGTCGCCGACCAGCGACAGCGAGAGCTTCCCGTTCTGGTCGATGTCGTCGACGCGTACGGACAGCTCGTCGCCGAGCGCCAGCACGTCCTCGACGCGGTCGATGCGCTTGCCTCGGCCGAGCTTCGAGATGTGGATCAGGCCGTCGCGTCCGGGGAGGATGTTCACGAACGCGCCGAACTTCGTGATGTTGACGACGCGGCCCTCGTAGACCGCACCGACCTCCGCAGTGGGCGGATCGAGGATCAGCTCGATGCGCCGCTGGGCCTCCGCGACCGCCGCGCCGTCTTTCGAGCCGATCGAAACGATCCCCATGCCGTCGGCATCGGTAACCGAGATGTCGGCCCCCGTCTCCTGCTGGATCGTGTTGATGACCTTGCCCTTCGGCCCGATGACCTCACCGATCTTGTCGACGGGGATCTCGAAGCTCACGATCTTGGGCGCGGTGTGGCGCACCTCCTCGCGCGGCTCCGCGATCGCGCTGCGCATGACCTCGAGGATCTTCAGCCGCGCTTCCTTCGCCTGCAAGAGCGCGGCGCCCAGCACGTCGGCGGGAATGCCGTCGATCTTCGTGTCGAGTTGCAGTGCGGTCACGAACTCCGCGGTACCGGCGACCTTGAAGTCCATGTCGCCGAACGCGTCCTCGGCGCCGAGGATGTCGGTGAGGGTCGTGTACTTGCCCTCGGCGAACACCAGACCCATCGCGATGCCGGCGACCGGCGCCTTGATCGGCACACCGGCGTCCATCAGCGACAGGGTCGAGCCGCAGACCGACGCCATCGACGTCGAGCCGTTCGAAGCCAGGACGTCGGAGACCACGCGCATGGTGTAGGGCCATTCCATCGCCGACGGGAGCACCGGGACGAGCGCACGCTCCGCGAGCGCGCCGTGACCGATCTCACGGCGCTTCGGCGACCCCACCCGACCGGTCTCACCGGTTGAGAACGGGGGGAAGTTGTAGTGATGCATGTAGCGCTTGCGCGTCTCCAGCGTGATCGTGTCGAGCATCTGCTCCATGCGCGGCATGGCAAGCGTCGACACCGAGAGCACTTGGGTTTCGCCCCGCTGGAAGAGCCCGGTGCCGTGCGCGGTGTCGAGGACCCCGACCTCTGCGGACAACGGCCTGATGTCGGTCGGGCCGCGACCGTCGATGCGAACACCCTCGTTGACGATGCGACGCCGCACGACCTCCTTCTGCAGCGAACGGAAGGCCTTCTTGACCTCGACCGCCTGTTCGGCGTGCACTCCCGGCCGGTCAACGGTTCCCACCAGCGCAACCACGATGTCGGCGAGGATGTCGTCGAGCTTCTCGTTGCGTTCGTTCTTGTCAGCGATCGCCATCGCCGCCGCGGTCGCCGTCTCGGCGTGCGCCTTCACCGCGTCGTAGACGGCGGGCGTGTAGTCGACGTTGGGCATGTACTCGACCGCCGCAATCGCGCCGCGCGCCTTCACGACCTCGCCGCGCAGCCGCCGCTGGAGCTCGATCGATGCCGAGATCCAACGCTTCGACTCTTCGAGGCCCTGCGCGATGAGCTCTTCGGTCATCTTCGGGGCGCCTTGCTCGTAGAGCTCCCACGTGCGTTCGGTGCCGCCGGCTTCGACCATCATGATCGCGACGTCGCCGTCTTCGAGCTGACGGCCGGCGACGACGATCTCGAAGGTGGAGTCGTCGCCTTCTTGGAAGGTGGGGTGCGCGATCCACCGGCCCTCGTGGTGCGCGAGGCGCACCGCACCGATGGGACCGTCGAACGGGATGCCCGAGACCATCAGCGCGGCCGACGCGCCGTTGATCGACACGACGTCGTGCGGGTTCTCGAGATCGACGCCGAGGATCGTGGCGATGACCTGTACCTCGTTGCGGAAATCGGCCGGGAACGATGGACGCAGCGGCCGGTCGGTGAGCCGGCACGTCAAGATCGCGAGCTCGCCCGGGCGACCTTCGCGGCGGAAGAACGAGCCGGGGATCTTGCCGGCGGCGTACGCCCGCTCCTCGACGTCGACCGTCAGGGGGAAGAAGTCGATCCCCTCGCGCGGCTTGGATGTCGCGACCGTCGACAACAAGGTCGTGCCGCCGACCTTGACGACGACCGCGCCCGCCGCGAGGGACGCGAGCTTGCCAGTCTCGAGCGTCATCTCGAGGCCGGCGGCATTGATGGGACCGGAAACCGAAATTGCGTCACTCACGCGACGGTTCCTCTCTGTGGAGGCCAGAGGCACCGGTTCCCAGTTGTCAGCGTCGGAATCCCCTGCAGGTCCTGCAAGAGATCCGGGCGCTCGCGACTGACAACCGACGAATCCTCTCGGCGTTGCTTCGAATGTCAAACGAGGAGCGGAGACCGCTCCTCGAGTGAATCCCTATCGACGGATACCGAGCTTGGCGATGAGCGCCCGATACCGCTCGACGTCGTTGCGCCGGAGGTAGTCGAGCATTCGCCGACGGCGGCCCACGAGCATCAAGAGGCCCCGCTGCGTATGGAAGTCCTTCTTGTGGACCTTCATGTGCTCCGTCAGGTGGCGGATGCGCTCGGTGAGGAGTGCGATCTGAACTTCGGCAGAGCCGGTGTCAGAGTCGTGGAGCCGGTTTTCGCTGATCGTTGCGGCCTTGTCGGGCATACGCGCGTTCGAGCCTTCTTCAATCGATTCGGATTCAGCGACGCAGGCTACCAGACCGCGCCCGATATGCCCTGCTCACGCACCTGCGGCCGAGTCGCGGACCCGAGCCACGTCGAGATGCATCTGCGCGACGAGTTCGTCGACCGTCCCGAAGCGCTCCTGACCCCGCAAGTGCTGCTTGAACGCGACCCGCGCGGTCTGGCCGTAGAGGTCGCCCTCGAAGTCGAGCACGTACGCCTCGCACAACCGCAATCCCGCCTCCGCGTAGAAGGTCGGCCGGCGACCGACTGAGATCGCAGCCGGGCGGGTCACCCGGTCGGCGCCGGTGAACGTCCCGGCGTAGACGCCGTCGGCAGGGAGGCAGATGTGATCCGGCACGCTGACGTTCGCGGTCGGGAAGCCGAGCTCGCGCCCGCGGGCATCACCGCGTTCGACCGGGCCGCGCACCTCGTGGGGCCGGCCGAGCATGCGAGCGGCCCCGTCGACCTCGCCCGCCGCGATCAACTCCCGGATCCGCGTCGACGAATAAGGCACGCCAAGATCGCGGTCGGTCGGGGCGATGAGGCCGAGACCGAGCGTCTCGAATCCGAGCTCCGCGCCCATCAGTTGGAGCAGGGGCACGTCGCCGTGGCGGCGGTAGCCGAAGTGGAAGTCGGCGCCGACGACGACGAGGCGGGCGCGCAGGGCACTCGCAAGCAGCTCCTCGACGAACTGCTCGGCGGGTTCTTTGCTCCGCGTCGCGTCGAAGGGCAGCACGAGGCACTCGTCGACCGCGTGCGTTGCCTCGAGTAGCTCCAATTTCTGCTCGAGGGTCGTGAGCAACTTCGGTGCGGACGCCGGCCGCACCACTTCGGCCGGGTGGCGATCGAAAGTGAGCACGGTGGCCGACAATCCGCGCGCCTGCGCGAGTTCGCGCACGAGACGAAGCACCGCCTGATGTCCGAGGTGCACTCCGTCGAATGCGCCGATCGTCACCGCACGCCCGCGCGCGCTCGGCTCGATCTCGGTGGGGTCGCGATACAGCCTCACGAGACGGGGGTCTCGCTCATGAGGACGACCGAAGGTTTCACCGCGCCTCCGCGACGCTCGTACACCGCGAGCAGGTTGCCGCGGCCGTCGACGACTGCGAACGGCCCACCGCCGTCACGGTCGCC
>DATJAA010000039.1:0-2096 GCA_035516815.1 Acidimicrobiia bacterium
GAACCCGATGAACCGTCGACGCATGACCCCTACCGTATCTCAAGAGCGCGACGAGCACGACCGACGCTCCCGGTCGTCCTTCGCTCCGATCAACCCGAACTGACGCGTAGTCGTGCAGGCATCCGAGGAGTAGACTCGTCCAGTGCGAAGGGTGGTCGCATTCCTCGGGGTCGCGGTGCTCCTGTGCGCGCCGGCGTGCAGTCTACTCCTCGACTACGGCGGCATCACCGACGGCAACCCGGACGCTCAACCCGGCTGCGACGCGTGCGCGGACGCACCCGCGGATGGGACCTCGCAGGACGCGCTCGACCCGGACGCCGCGCCGAAAGACGCGAGCACCGAGGTGGCGACGAACGACGCGGGCTGCAAGGGCGCGGGCGGTCCCGTCGCGATCCGGCACGGGGGCTTCTGCATCGACTCCACCGAGGTGACGAGCGCCGAGTACAAAGCGTTCCTCGACGCGGTCGGCCAAGGCTTCGTGCCGGACAAACCGGCCGGGTGCGGCGGGAAGCAAGCGTTCACCCCCGCGACGAGCGGCGGCGGCTGCACCAGCACGAGCTTCGATCCGACCCAGCACGGGAGCTACCCCGTGAGCTGCGTCGATTGGTGCGACGCGTGGGCCTTCTGCGCGTGGGCCGGCAAGCGTTTGTGCGGCCAGGTGGACGGAGGGCCGATGCCCTTCGATTTCTCGCAGGTCACCAGCACCATCGGCGAGTGGTTCAGCGCGTGCACCAACGACGGCGCTTACTCGTTCCCATGGGGCAACGACTCGCCGAGCGGCACGCGTTGCAACACGACGTGCAGCGACACGGGTGACGGCGGCACGCTCGCGGTCGCCACGGACCCGACGTGCGTCTCGTCCGCGGGCGTGGCCGATCTCGGCGGCAACGTGCGCGAGTGGGTGAACTCGTGCGGGGGGGGCGGGTCGAACGACAACTGCTTCACGGAAGGCGACTCGTTCGAGTCGACCAACGGGAGCAACTGCGCGCAGTGCGACCAGAACAAGCTCGCTACGCGGGCTGAGGTCGCCACCGACATCGGCATCCGTTGTTGCGGCGACGTCGCCCCGTGACGAGTCGGCTTGACCTTTCCGGGAATGGTGTTGTCCTTTTTCCGTGAGCGCTGAACGGCCCAATCCCGCGGCCGCCCGTTTGATCGGGCGCTATGCGCTCTTCGACGAGATCGCGTCGGGTGGGATGGCCACGGTCCACATCGGTCGCTTGGTCGGACCGGTGGGGTTCTCGCGCACGGTGGCCATCAAGCGGCTGCACCCGCAGTTCGCCAAGGACCCCGAGTTCGGCTCCATGTTCCTCGACGAGGCGCGCCTCGCCGCGCGCATACGCCACCCCAACGTCGTGCCGACGCTCGACGTCGTGTCCCTCGAGGGCGAGCTCTTCCTCGTGATGGACTTCGTGCAAGGCGAGCCGCTCAGCCGGCTCGTGCGCGCGGCGGCCAAGCAGTCCCTTCGGATCGAGCCGCGCGTCGTGTGCGCCATCATGGCCGGCGTGCTCCACGGCCTGCACGCGGCGCACGAAGCCGTGAGCGAGCGCGGCGAGCTCTTGTCGATCGTCCACCGCGACGTGTCTCCGCAGAACATCCTCGTCGGCGTCGACGGCACGGCGCGCGTCCTCGACTTCGGCGTCGCCAAGGCCGCCCACCGCGTGCAGACCACGCGCGAGGGCCAGGTCAAAGGCAAGATCGCCTACATGGCTCCCGAGCAGCTCCGCTCCGAGCACGTCGACCGGCGCACGGACGTCTACGCGGCGAGCGTCGTGATGTGGGAGGCGCTCACCAACGCGCGGCTCTTCGACTCGGCCAACGAAGGACATCTGCTGACGAAGATCTTGATCGATCCGATCCCGTCGCCGCGCAGCGTCGACCCCGAAGTGCCCGAGGTGCTCGAGGCGATCGTGATGAAGGGCCTGAAGCGCGACGCCGACGAGCGCTTCGCGTCGGCGCGGGAGATGGCGCTGGCGGTGGAGTCGGCGTTGCCGAACGCTCCCGCGAGCGAGGTCGGCGCGTTCGTGGAGCAGATGGCGGGCGACGTCGTGCGCGCGCGCGCCGAGCGCATCGCGGACATCGAGAGCAACTCGTCG
>DATJAA010000040.1:0-7750 GCA_035516815.1 Acidimicrobiia bacterium
CGGGCGGGGACGCGCGCCGGGGAGTACTCGTGATCGCGGCCGTGGCGGGGGATGAAGGCGACTTTGCGGCCGCGGACGTCGGCGACCGTCACCGGGGCGCTCGGCGCGCCGAAAGGCGTCGTGAGCTCGAGCTCCTCGGCGTCGTCGCCGAACGTGTAGAAGCCGGACCCCCCGAAGACGCCGATCTCGGCTTGCACGAGCAGCGCCGCCTACGCGTGCTACGCGCTCTTCGCCGCCGACCCGCTCGACGAAGCCGAGGAGCCCGAAGAACCCGAGCCATTCGAGCCTGATCCCGATCCCGAGGAGCTCGAGGACGAGTCCGCCGGCTTGGCAGAACCGTTCGAGGCGCTGGAGTCGGATCCGGAACCCGCGCCGGCGGCCGCCGGCTCCTTCTTCTCCTTCGAGCCGCCCTTCGACGAACCGGAGCGGTTGTCGGTCTTGTAGAAGCCCGAGCCCTTGAGCACGATGCCTGCGGCCGACAGCACCTTGGTCAGCTTGCCCCCACACTTCGGGTGCTTCGTGAGCGGGGCGTCGGCGAACGACTGGAACGCCTCGATCTGATCGCCGCACTTGGCGCACCGGTACACGTAGGTGGGCATGGACTCTCCGTCTGGTCGGTCGGCGAGGCTTGGCACTCGACGCCTTCGAGTGCCAATGGTACCTCGTGCTCTCACATGCCTCGACAGTTGGCCTCGACAGTTGGCCTCGACAGATCGCCGCGACCGTTGGCCTCGCCGCCGGTGCCTCGACCCTTGTGCCTCGACAGTTGTGTGGCTGGTACAGAATGACGGCGGATGCTTGCGATCGCGCTCCTCGTCCCGTTGGCCTGGCTGTTGGGCACATTTCCGAGCGCGCAGATCGTCGCCCGGGCGCACGGCCGCGACATCCTGAAGGAGGGCTCGGGAAACCCCGGGGCTTCGAACGTCGCCCGGTTGATCGGTTGGCGGGCGGGTGCTCTGGTGCTCGTCCTCGACTTTGCCAAGGGTGCCATCGCCGCCGGTGCCGGACTCGCCATCGGCGGGCGCGTCGGCGCCTGCATCCTCGGCGTTGCCGCGGTCGTGGGCCACACGCTGCCCCTGTACCGAAAGGGCGGCAAGGGCGTCGCCGCCGCCGGCGGCGCGCTCGTGGTCCTCTACCCGCTGATCGTGGCCGGGCTCGCGGTGTTCTGGTTCCTCGTCGCCCGGATCCTCCACAAGGCGTCTCTGGCTTCGTTGCTCATGACGATTCTGTTCCCGATCGCTGTATTCGTCCTCGGGTATGACCGATGGGAAGTAGCGGTCGTCGGCGGCCTCGCGGTGCTCGTCATCGCGCGCCACGGCGCGAACATCCGGAGACTGCTCCGGCACGAGGAGAACGATCTGGGCGTTCGGCGCAGCGCCTGAGGAGGCTCGAATGACACGGGTACGCAAGGCGGTGATCCCGGCGGCCGGACTGGGCACGCGCTTTCTCCCCGCGACGAAGAGCTCGCCGAAGGAAATGCTCCCCGTCGTCGACAAGCCCGCCATCCAGTACGTCGTCGAGGAAGCCGTCAAGGCCGGCCTCGAAGACATCCTCATCATCACCGGGCGCGCCAAGCGCGCGATCGAGGATCACTTCGACCGCAACTTCGAGCTCGAGCACTTCCTCGACAACAGCGGCAAGCATGACCTCTTGAAGGAAGTGCAATTCGCATCCGATCTCGCCGACATCCACTACGTGCGCCAGCGCGACCCGTTGGGTCTCGGTCACGCGGTTTCCGTCGCTCGCCACCACGTGGGCAACGAGCCGTTCGCGGTGCTGCTCGCGGACGACATCATGGTCGACGACGGCGCGCTGCTCTGTTCGATGCTCGAGGTGTACGAGCGCCAGGATCGTTCGTGCATCGCCTTCTCCGAAGTCACGCCGGACGAGATCTCGTCCTACGGCTGTGTTGATCCGATGCCTGCGCGCGACGACCTCGGCGACGGCGTGATCGAGATTCGGCGGGTCGTGGAAAAACCGCCACGCGACGAGGCACCGTCGAATCTCGCGATCATCGGACGCTACGTGTTCACCCCCGAGATATTCACGATGCTGGATCGCATCGAACCGGGCCGCGGCGGCGAGCTTCAGCTCACCGACGCCATCGCCATGCTGCTCGAGCACGAGAGCGTGTTCGGATCGAACTGCCGCCGTGGCCGCTACGACATCGGCCAGAAGATCGACTTCCTGCGTGCGAACGTCGAGCTCGCGCTCGACCGCCCCGATCTCGGCCCGGCATTCGGTGACTGGCTGCGCGCGTATGTCGCCGAGCGATGGCCGGTGTGATACCTCTGGTCGCGTGATCTCACTCGCCGACGCGCAAGCCGCGATCCTCGATGCGATCAGCCCGTTGGAGCCGCGGATGTTCGCGCGGCAGGACGCGCTCGGTCTCGTTCTCGCGCAGGACATCGTTGCCGCGGAAGCGGTGCCTCCGTTCGCCAACACGGGCATGGACGGTTATGCCGTGCGTGCCGCGGATACGCCCGGGTCGCTGCGCGTCGTCGGTGATCTCCCGGCCGGTCGCGCGCCGACGGTCGCGGTCGGTCCCGGCGAGGCGATTCGCATCATGACCGGAGCGCCGATGCCTCCCGGCGCCGACGCGGTCGTAATGGTCGAGCGGACGCGCGTCGACGGCGACCATGTATCCGTCGAGGTCGCGCAGCCCGGTGAGCACGTGCGCGCCGCGGGCGGCGATGTATGCGCGGGCGACGTCGTGTTCGAGCGCCGCAGCGTTCTGACGCCCGCACACATCGGGTTGCTCGCGAGCCTCGACATCGACGAGGTGATGTGCTTCCCCCGCCCGCGAGTGGGGGTGATCTCGACCGGCGACGAGCTCGTCGAGCGCGGCGCGCTCGAGCCGGGCCGCATCCGCGACTCGAATCGCCCGATGCTCCTCGCGTTGCTGCACGACGCGGGTTGCGAACCGGTCAACGGTGGGATGATCCCCGACGACGAAGGTCTGATCACCACCGCGATCGAGGACGCCGCAGATCACTGCGACGGTTTGCTGACGAGCGGCGCAGTGTCGGTCGGCGACTACGACTTCGTCAAGCTCGTGCTGGAGCGCGTCGCGAAGCAACGCGGCGGTACGTCGATGTGGGCGCAGGTCGCGATCAAGCCGGCCAAGCCGCTCGCGTTCGCAATGCTCGGAAGGGTTCCGGCATTCGGCCTCCCCGGCAACCCCGTCTCGGCTCGCGTCAGCTTCGAGCTGTTCGCCCGGCCCGCGCTCCGCAAGCTTGCCGGGCATCGCATCGTGTCCGCCGAGCCGGTGCGCGCCGTCGCCCGGTCGGCGATGAGTCGCCGCCCGGACGGAAAGCTCCATCTCGACCGGGTGCGCGTATGGATCGAGGACGGGCGGTACCTCTGCGAGCGGGCGGGCGCGCAGGCGAGCAACGTGCTGTCCGGGATGGCCAACGCGAACGGGCTCGTGCTCCTCGAAGACGGCGACGGCGTCGAGTCGGGGAGCGAGGTCCGGGTCCTGTTGCTCGAACGCTGAGTCCGACCGCGGGGAGCGTCAGGCAGTGCGGCTGCCCGCCCGGGGAGTGACGTCGGTCACCCCGGCGCCGATCTCGTGTGTTGCCCTTGTGCATGACCACGGATAGTGGTAAAACGTGTACGTAACGGGGTCGCCGGGCGGGTGAAATGCAATGCCGGGAGGCGGCAACCGTGTGGCAGGTGCGACGACATGCAGGGCTGGCGTGACGCTGCACACCCGGGGAAGCACTGATCCGTCGGCTGAAGTTGGTCGCTGCGCCGAACGGGGAGCCGAGAGCGAACCCACCCCCGGGGCGCCACGCAGGTCGGGCGCCGAGCATGCGCCCCATAACCTGAGCCGGTGCAGACGCGTGCGGTTCCGGTCCCCCTGATCGATCCGTACGCGCGACGGGTCAAAGACCTCAGGGTCTCGATCACCGACCGCTGCAACTTCCGCTGCACCTACTGCATGCCCGAGGAGGGGATGCGGTGGCTCCCGCGTGAGGAACTGCTCACCTACGAGGAGATCGCCCGTATCGCACGCGTGTGCGTCGACCGGTTCGGCTTCGAGGCCGTCCGGGTCACGGGAGGTGAGCCGCTGGTCCGTGCGCACGTCACGCGGCTCGTCCAGCTGCTCGCACCGCTCGGTGTCGACATCGCGATGACGACGAACGGCGTGCGGCTGGGCGAGCTCGCGCACGAGCTTGCCGGTGCCGGCCTGCGCCGGATCAACGTCTCTCTGGACAGCCTGCAAAGGGATCGTTTCCTCGCGTTGACCAAGCGGGACGAGCTCAATCGGGTCCTGGACGGCATCGAGAGTGCGCTCCAGGCCGGCCTGCATCCGGTCAAGGTGAACGCGGTGGTGATGCGCGGCATCAACGACGACGAGGTGGTCGACCTCGCGCGTTTCGGTCGCGAACGCGGCGTCGGAGTTCGGTTCATCGAGTTCATGCCACTCGACGCGCAAGGTGAGTGGAGCACGGACAAGGTGGTTCCGGCGCGCGAGATCATCGACCGGATCGACGCCGTCTTCCCGCTCGAGCCCGGCGATCCCGATCATGTCGAGCCCGCGGCGCGCTTCGTGTTCCGCGACGGAATCGGCGACATCGGCGTCATCTCGAGCGTCAGCGAACCGTTCTGCGAAAACTGCGACCGGGTGCGCGTCACGGCCGAGGGTCAGTTCCGGACGTGCCTGTTCGCACTCGACCACACTGATCTGCGGGTGGTGTTGCGCGCGGGGCGCGGTCTCGAGGAGGCCGATCTCGACGACCGGCTTGCACGCGCCATCGCGGGTGCCGTCGCTACCAAGTGGGCGGGCCACCACATCGGTCGCGACGACTTCGTGCGGCCCGACCACTCGATGAGCCAGATCGGCGGTTGAGGGTCTGAACGGGTCTCAACAGGCTCGATGCGGCCGCTTAGATCGAGAATCCCCGGGAACACACCTACACTTCGGGCCCATGCCTTCGGAGTTCACGCATCTCGACCCGCTCGGCCGGGCCCGCATGGTCGACGTCACGGCCAAGGAGCCGAGCCATCGGCGGGCGGTCGCACGATGCCGCGTATATATGGAGGCCGAGACCGCATCGGCCATTGCGTCGGGCGCGATCACGAAGGGTGACGTACTCGCCGTGGCGCGTGTCGCGGGGATACAGGCCGCCAAGCAGACGCCGCATCTGCTGCCGCTGTGCCATCCGTTGCTCGTCGGCGCGGTGCTCGTGAATTTCCGCCTCGAGGACACGTATGTCGAGGTAGAGGCCAATGTCGACACCGTCGATCGCACCGGAGTAGAGATGGAAGCGATGACCGCCGCAGGCATCGCCGCGCTGACGATCTACGACATGTGCAAGTCGATGGATCGTTCGATGACGATCGGCGATCTCGCGCTCTGGGAGAAAACCGGCGGACGCTCCGGGACATGGCGACGGCAGTCGGACGGTTCCGATCCGTTCGGTTTCTGAGACCTTTACGTTTTCTCGACGTCGCGTCTTACGACTTCGCTGAGTGTTCGTTCCGACACCGCGTCGAAGTTGTCTTCGCGTTAGCGCGCGAACCGGACATCGTGCACCGCGCGGAGTTGTTATGTCGGCGCGCGCTTGCGAGACTGCACGGATTGCTTTTCGGGTGATCCACCACTCGTTCGCAATCCGTTGTTACCGTCTTCGACAACAAAGGTGGTCGAGAGGTCTTGACTCTGGTGGTCCTGGTCATTCTCGCGGCATTGTGGGCGGTCGTGTTGCTGCCGCCTCTGCTGCGATCCCGTGCGGAGCGGGCGAACGACTCGATCGGCGATTTCAACTACCGACTCGATGTCCTCGGTCGCACCAATGGACAACTGCGCGCCACGGGCGCGCGACCGCGTGTGTCGCCCGGTCAGCGCGCGGCGAAGCGCCGTCGTGACGTGCTCCGCCTCCTGCTCGCCGTTGTCGGCGGTTTGGGATTACTCGCAATGGCGACGAATCTCGCGGTCGTGTGGGCCATGTTCGCGATCGCCGCGGTGGCGTTCACCGCGTTCTGCGCGTTGTGGGCGTGGGCTCGCTCGATACAGCTCGAGCGCGCGATGAAGGTCCGTTCCATGAATCGCCAGCCGGCACCCGAGTGGGCATTGCGGCGAGCCGCTTCGTCCTGATCGCCAACGCCTGTTCGCGGTCGTAGCATCCGGTGGTGGATCGCGGACCGGAGATCGCAGCGCTCGGTGACGCGGCACGCGCCGCGTTCGAGGAAAAGCACCAAGCGCGAGAGGTGACGATCACCGCGTCGCGGCAGGCGATCCAAGCATGCGCGGCATCGATTCGGTCGACGCATCGCGGTGAGTACGACGCGGCCGAGGCGCTCGCGCGCCAAGCGCGGGATCATCTCGCCGCAGCCGACGACGCGATCGCGCTGCAGCCCGACCTCCGCGCGGCGGGGCCGCTGAACGACGCGAAGAAGGAGCTCGCCGAAGCGTGGCTCACGCTCGCGTTGGTGCGCGACCTTCCGCTGCCCGGACCGGCTGAGCTCGGCATCGAAGCGGCGCCGTATTGCAACGGGCTGGCCGAAGCCGCGAGCGAGCTGCGGCGGCAGCTGCTCGACCAACTGCGGGCCGGCGAGCTCGCCCGGGCCGAGACGCTCATGGGAGCGATGGACGAGATCTACTCGCTGCTCGTGACGATCGACTATCCCGACGGTGTGACCGGTGGGCTCCGGCGCACCACCGACGCGCTTCGCGCCGTGCTCGAACGCACCCGCGGCGACCTGACGACCGCGATCGTCGCCGCGCGGTTGCACGGCGCGATCGAGTCGGCACGACAGGCGACAGGCGGCTGAACCCGAGCCGTTCACGGCGGAGCAACTACCAGGAGCTTTGGTACGCTGACTCCTCCCTCGGGGGTGTAGCTCAGCTGGTAGAGCGCTACGTTCGCAACGTAGAAGTCGGCGGTTCGAGTCCGCTCACCTCCACTGCTGTTGTCGTTTCGACAACGTTTGCCCAGGTCAGCGCGCGGGTTCGAGTTGCGTCCCTTGAGCTGTCGCGCCGAGCGCCAGTCGGCGAGCACAGTCAGCGCGCGCGGTCGCTGGCGTCGACGAGTGCAGTTACTGGGCAGGGTGTCGGAGGAGTATCGGGTTTAGGGTTCGAGTCCGTGGTGCTTCACTCGTTCTCGGACTGACGGAGATCGATGACGAAGTTGGGTCGGTCGAGCGGATCCCGGCGTTTCGTTTCGCGTCTTCGGTCGATGGTCGTGTGCACCCTCGCGGTCAGCACAGTCGCGTCCGCGTGCTCCAGCTCGAGCCATGCGTCGAAGGCGAAGGCAGCAGCTCAGGCCGCGCTCGCGGTTCTGCCGAGCGACTACTTCACTGCGGCGGCGCACAAGCCGCTCGATCTCGTGGTGGTGTCGGCGCGCAAAGGCGTGGTGACCGAGTCGATCGGGTCGGCCGGTGGGATGCTCACGACGAAGGGCGCGGACGGCACCACCTTCACCCTCGTCGTGCCGCCGAAGGCGTTGCCGATGGACACCCCCATCACCATGACTCCGTACGCTCGGATCGAGGGCTTGCCCGGAGCGGCGAAGACCGCCCGTCAGATCGGTGTCGCGCTGTATCCGGAGGGCTTGCAGCTGGCGGTGCCCGGAACGCTGACGATCGCGCCGCGCGGGCCCGTACCGGTCACGGTCGCGACGCTCGGCTCGCAAGCCGACGGCAAAGACGCCGGACTGGTGATGCATCAGCGGAAAGGGTCGACGATCTCGATCTCGATCCCGCACTTCAGCGGGTGGGTTGCGACGTATCCGACCGACGACGG
>DATJAA010000041.1:0-11531 GCA_035516815.1 Acidimicrobiia bacterium
GTTCCGTGGCGCCACTCAAGGACCTCGGCGCGCTCGGGGAGTTGCGGCGCGTTTTCACCGAGCTGCGGCCCGACATCGTGCACACGCACAATCCGAAGCCCGGCGTGTACGGGCGCATCGCCGCGCGCTGGGCGCATGTCCCGATCGTGGTGAACACCGTGCACGGCCTGTACGCGCAACCCGACGATGCCTGGACCCGGCGAGCTGCCGTCTACGGCCTCGAACGGATCGCGGCGAAGTGCTCCGATGCAGAGCTCTTACAGAACGTCGAGGACATGCCGGTCCTCCGCCGGCTCGGTGTGCCGGCCGCCAAGCTCCATCTGCTCGGCAACGGCATCGATCTCGACCGGTTCGATCCCCGGCGCATCGCGCCCGGGATGCGCAAGGAGCTGCGCCGCGGTTGGGGTCTCGCGGACGACGCGGTCGTCTGCGGTGTGGTCGGCCGCCTCGTCTGGGAGAAGGGGTACCGGGAAGTGATCGAGGCGGCGGGCATGCTGCGCGCCGAGGCGCCGGGCGTGCAGATCGTGGTCGTCGGTCCCCGCGACGACGCCAAGGCCGAAGCCCTGGGCCCCGCCGACATCGCGCGGGCGGAGGCGCTCGGAAACATCCATTTCGTCGGGGAGCGCGCCGACGTCGAGGCGTGCTACGCCGCGTTCGACCTCTACGCGCTCGCGTCCTACCGCGAGGGGTTTCCCCGCTCGGCGATGGAAGCGTCCGCGATGGGGCTGCCCGTCGTCGCAACCGACATACGCGGTTGCCGCCAGGTCGTCGACGACGGCCGCACCGGCCGGCTGGTCCCGGCGCGCGACGCTCGCCGCCTCGCGGACGCGATCCGTGATCTCGCGCTCGACGCCGCCACGCGGAGAGAGATGTCCGGCGCCGCGCGCGAGCGGGCGAAGGCGGAGTTCGATGAGCAACGCTGCATCGACGTGACGCTCGAGGTGTACGCGTCGTTGCTCGGGATGCGAGCCCACGGGGTGGCGGCGTGAACGAACATCCCGCCGCCAACTCCTCGACCGGTTCGCTGCGGTTCGCGGAGCTCGACGATGCGTGGCGTCTCGCCGACATGCACGCGCGCCGCATCAACGAGGGTTTTCTCGCTTCGCTCGGGCCCGTGTTCCTTGGCCGCCTCTACCGGCGCGTGGTGCATTCGCCGCGCGCGTTCGCGGTCGTCGCGGAGGACGGCGGGCGGATCGTCGCATTCTGCGCGGCGGCCGAGAACGTCGGTCGGCTCTACCGTGAGTTCGTCCTTCGCGACGGGATCGCCGTCGGGGTGAGATCGGCGCCGCGTCTGTTCCGGTCGATCCCGCACGTCGTCGAGACGCTCCGGTATCCCGCGTCCACGGAGCGGCTGCCCGACGCCGAGATCCTCGCGGTCGTCACCGACGCATCCGCGGCGAGCAAGGGCTGGGGATCGCTCGTCCTGCACGAGACGCTCGCGGAGCTCGAGCGCCGGGGCTGCAACTCGGTGAAGGTCGTCACGGGCGCGTCCAACGACGCCGCGCTCCGCCTGTACCGGCGCTGCGGCTTCGCCGGCGCGCAGTCCATCTCGATCCACGACGACGTCCCGTCGGAGGTGCTGGTATGGGCCTCCTCCTAGCCTTCGCCACCGCGCTCGCCGCCGCGCTCGTCCTCACGCCCCTAGCGAAGCGCGTGTCGTTCGCGCTCGGCGTGCTCGACCACCCCGGACCGCTCAAGGTCCAGCGTCAACCCGTGGCGTACCTCGGCGGTATCGCGGTGCTCGGCGCACTCGCCGTCAGCATCGCCCCCAGCCACGCCGCCTGGCTCATCCCGCTCGCGCTCGCGACCGCCCTCGGTGTGGCCGACGACGTGCGCGCGATCTCACCGCAGATCCGCCTCGTCGCGCAGTTCTCGATCGGTTGCGTCGCAGGCATCGTCGATCCGGCCCCCGGCCGGCTCGGGTTCCTCGTCACGGCGCTCGGCGTCGTGCTCCTCGTCAACGCGGTCAATCTCATCGACGGCATGGATGGTTTGGCCGCGAGCGTCGTCGCCATCTCCGCGATCGGCTTCGCGCTCCTCGGCGCGCACGTGGCGCTGCCGGCCCTTGCGCTGTGTGGGGCGCTGCTCGGATTCCTCGTGTACAACCGACCGCCGGCACGCATATATCTCGGCGACGGCGGCTCCTATCTCCTCGGAACGGCCCTCGCGCTCCTCGCCGCGCGCGCGCTCGAAGGCCAGGGAGGCGCGGCGTGGATCGCGCTCCCGCTGCTGGTCGGGCTACCACTCGCCGACACCGCGATCACCATCGTGCGCCGGGCGCGTAACGGCAAGCCGCTGCTCGCCGGTGATCGCAGCCATGTGTACGACCAGCTCGCCGACCGCAAGTGGTCGTGTGTCCGGGTGTTGATCGTCTGCTGCGCGATCCAGGCCGCGGCGGTTGGCGCCGGGGTCGCGAGCTGGCGCCTCGACATCGCGGCCGCGGCGACCCTCGCGGTGGCATGCGTGGCCGTCGCCGTCGCGGCCGTCTGGAAGTTCGGCCTGGTCACCGAAAGGGCAGTCGCATGACGCAGCTAGCGCTCTTGGGAGGGACACCCGCGTTCCCGCAGGGGATCCCGTTCGTGAAGCCGCCCGCGCCACCGCTGGCGCGGGTCGCGGAGATCCTCACACCGTCTTGGGACCGCGGTTTCCTCACCAACGGGCCGCTCGTCGCCGAGCTCGAACGCCGCGCCGCCGACGTCCTGCAGGTTCGGCACGTGGTGGCCGTGTCGTCGTGCACGACCGGGCTCATGCTGGCGCTGCGCGCGCTCGCGATCGAGGGTTCGGTGGTACTGCCCTCGTTCACCTTCTCGGCATCGGCGCATGCCGTCGCGTGGAACGGGCTGGCACCCCGGTTCGCCGAGTGCGACCCCGCGTCCTTCCAGCTTTCGCCGGCGGACGCGAAGGATCGGCTCGACGGCGCGGCCGCGTTGCTGGCGACGCACGTCTTCGGCGCGCCGTGCTCTCCGAAGGAAGTGGAGGACGTCGCGCGGCTGGCCGGAGTACCGGTCGTGTTCGATGCCGCGCACGCCTTCGGTGCGATCCACGCGGGCGTTCCGGTCGGAGGCTTCGGTGACGCGGAGGTCTTCAGCCTCACGCCGACGAAGCCGCTCGTCGCGGGTGAGGGCGGTCTCGTCGCGACGTCGCGCGACGATGTCGCGCACGGCGTCCGTATCGGCCGCGACTATGCCAACCCGGGCGACTACGACACGCAGTTCGTCGGCCTCAACGGTCGCATGTCGGAGATGCACGCCGCGACCGCGCTCGCCTCGCTCGAGACGTACGAAGCCAATCAGGCCCGGCGGTTCGAGCTCGTCGAGCGCTACCGCGCCCGGCTTGCCGCGATCCCCGGGATTCGAGTGCAGGCCGTCGCGGCCACGGACCGGTCCTCGTGGAAGGACTTCACGATCGCCGTCGACGACGAATACGGGGTGGATCGCGACGCCCTGCGGCGCGTTCTCTCGGCCGAAGGCGTCGACACGCGCACCTATTTCGATCCGCCCGTGCACCGTCAGCAGGCCTATCGGGGCGCCACTGAGGGCGTGCTCGCGGTGACGGACGACGTCAGCCGGCGCGTCCTCAGCCTGCCGATCTACCCGGCGCTCGACGACGGGGTCGTCGACGGGATCACGCAGGTGATTGCCGCGGTCGCTGACAAATCCGACCAAATCGCCCAGACGGTCTCGGCGTGACATCGCCCCTCGTCAGAAGGTTTTTGCGCGGGTCCCTTGCGGTGCGTCCGTCTGTATTCCAAAATCTGCCAATCACAGGGGCCGGGGGGACCGAGTGGTAGCAGGGTTCTTGGGGGGAGTAGCGCGGCGACCGACTCACGGTCGACGGTTCTCGCAGGCAGTCATCGACTCCGCTGCGTGGGCGATCGCGCTCGTGTTGTGCTCGGTGCTTCGCCTGGGCACCCACGGGCTCGCATGGTGGCGACTCTTCCCGCTCGTACCGCTCGTCGTCATCGCACAGCTCGCGGCCGGGTCGTACTTCGGGCTGTATCGCGGCCGGTGGGTGTTCGGTTCGGTCGAGGAAGTCGGCGCGGTCGCGAAGTCGTTCTTCGTCGCCGCGCTCGGTCTTCTCATCGTCGACGCCTCGATCATGTACGACCGCCCGCTTCCGATCTCGGCGGTGCTCGCGGGCGGGACGATGGCCGTGTTGATCATGGTGTCGGCGCGCTTTTGGTGGCGGATGGATCACGACCGCCAATTGCGCCGCAGCCTGAAGGCACGCGGCTGCGAGCGTGTCATCGTCTTCGGTGCCGGTAGCGGTGGTCGCGCGGCGATCTCGGCGATGCTCGCCGATCGCGAGAGTCCCTACATCGCGGTCGCGCTGCTCGACGACGATCCGCGTGTGCGCGGGATGACCGCACGCGGCGTGAAGGTCGTCGGCGACCGCTACGACATGCAACGCGTCGCGGCGGAGCACAACGCGAGCGCAGTGATCATCGCCGTGCCCAGTGCCAGCAGCTCGGTTGTCCTCGAGCTCTCGGAGCTCGCGACGAAGGCAGGTCTCGCGGTGCGGGTGCTCCCTTCGGTTCGGGAGCTGCTCGACGGGCGCGTGCGCGTCGTCGACATTCGCGAACCCACCGAGCGCGACCTGATGGGTCGCCACTCGATCGAGACCGATCTCGAGCAAGCGGCTTCGTATCTCCGCGACAAGCGCGTCGTGGTCACCGGCGCGGGCGGATCGATCGGGTCCGAGCTCTGCCGACAGATCGCCCAGTTCGCGCCGGCGGAGCTCATCATGCTCGACCGCGACGAATCTGCGCTGCACGCGGTGCAGCTGTCGATCGAGGGGCGCGCGCTGCTCGACACACCCGACCTCGTGTTGCTCGACATCCGCGATCGGGAACGGGTGAAGCGGCTGTTCTGCGAGCGGCGTCCGGAGGTTGTGTTCCACGCCGCGGCCCTGAAGCATCTCCCGCTCCTCGAGTCGCACCCCGTCGAAGGGTTCAAGACGAACGTGTGGGGCTCGCTCGCGGTGCTCGAAGCCGCCGAGCTCTCGGGAGTCGAGTGCTTCGTGAACGTCTCGACCGACAAGGCGGCCGACCCGTGCAGCATGCTCGGCTACTCGAAGCGGGTGGCCGAAGGCCTGACCGCAGGGGTCGACGCCCGTGCACGCGGCCGCTTCATCTCCGTTCGGTTCGGCAACGTGCTCGGCAGTCGTGGATCGGTCCTCACCGCGTTCCAGAAGCAGCTCGAGTTCGGTGGGCCGCTCACGGTCACGCATCCGGAAGCGACCCGCTTCTTCATGACGGTCGAAGAGTCGGTCCAGCTCGTCCTGCAGGCGGGCGCGATCGGTGACGGCGGCCAGGTGCTCGTGCTCGACATGGGCGAACCGGTGAACATCGCCGAGGTCGCCGAGCAGCTGGCACAGACCGTCAAGCCGCCCTGCCCGATCGAGTTCGTCGGACTCCGGCGGGGCGAGAAGCTCCACGAGGAGCTGTTCGGCACGACCGAGACTCCCGCCCCGACCGTCCACCCGATGATCCGGTCGGTGCCGGTGCCGCCCCTCGACGGCGACCGGGTACGTCACTTCCCGACGACGCTGAGCTCCGACCTGGCCGGCGAGGCTCTCATCGACCTCTGTGCCTCGATGGCGTTGCAGACGGTCGGCGCCGATCGAGAAGACTTCCCGTATGATTGGGGGGCTGTCGCGGGAGGTGCCTGAAGCCCACGACGGAACTGGGCCGGGCAATTGAAGGCAATTGAATAAGTGCGGGTAGGGGTGCGACGACGACGGAGCGTTCGAGCATGAACCCGCCGGACGCGCTGTCCGGTGCTGTTTCGCTCGCGCCCAAGATCGTCAGCGAGGTGCACGAGCTGCACGAGCGCAACGTCTCGCTGTCTCACAACTCCGGCGCACTGCGCGGCCGTCGCGGGCGCCGCGAACGCCGCGAGGCGCGAGATGCCGAGCGTGACCTCCTGCGCGTTCTCGGCTTCGACAGCTACGAGGAGTTCGTGGCGCGCACCAACCCGGCCGCGCCGGTCGCGGCCCCGCCTGCCGACCCCGGTCTCGTGCTCGTGACCGACGGCACCGGCAATGGCAGCGGGAATGGCAGCGGGAACGGCGATGGTGCCGGCGCGGACGGCGCAAGCGTGAGCAGCATCTCGGAGGCGCAGGAGACCGAAGCGGCCTTGCTCCGGGTGTTGCGCGCCGAAGGCCGCGCGAGTGCCGCGGCGGAGCCTACGGCGACCCCGGGGCCGCTCTGGGTCGCCGACGTGCATGCTCGCCTCTCCGCGTGCGAGGAAGAGCTCGCCGAAACGCGTTTCGAGCTGATGCAGGTGCGCGACAAGATGCGCGGCGAGCGCGCCGGCCGCACCGAGCCCGACTCCGCGGTGCCGTCCGCGGCCGCCGCGCTGGTCGAGGCCGCCGCGGAGTTGCGGTCGCTGTGCGAGCTGTTGCGCCAGGAGCGCGCCGAGCTCGCGACGCTGGGCTCGCAGGCGCGTGCACAGGCGGCCGAGGTCCTCGAAACCGCGCGGTCCGACGCGCAGGCTGTACGCGACGCAGCGGCAGCCGAAGCGAGGGCGGCGCTCGACCGCGCCAGTGCCGACGCGGTGGCCCTCACTCGCAACGCGCTCTCCACCGTCGACGGCTTGCGACGGCTCGCGGCCGAGGACGGGTCAGACGAGCGTCCGTAGCCACTCGACGGTGCGGGTGAGCCCGTCGTCGAGCCCGATCGTGCACCGGAACGAGAGGTCGCGCGCGGCGGCCGATGCGTCGGCCAAGCTGTGGCGGACGTCGCCGGCTCGCGGCGCGACGAACGCGGGCGCGGGGTTGACGCCGAGGATGCGTCCGAGGCTGCCCAGGATGTCGAGGAGCGACGCGGACGATCCGGGCGCGATGTTGTACGCGTGTCCGGCGCAGGCGCCCGCAGGCGCGACCGCGGCTGCGAGGTTCGCGTCCACGACGTCGGCGATGTAGGTGAAGTCGCGCGACTGGAGGCCGTCGCCGTGTATCTCGGGTGCCCGGCCGTGCAGGAGGGCGTCGACGAACAGGGGGATGACGGCCGCATACGTGGCGTCGGGGCGCTGGCGCGGCCCATAGACGTTGAAGTACCGGAGCGCGACCGTCTCGAGCCCGTACAGCTCGGTGAAGACCCGGCAATAGTGCTCCGCCGCGAGCTTGGTGACTGCGTAGGGCGACCGTGGAACGAGCGGTGCGGATTCGGGCGTCGGCAAGGTCTGGGCGCCCCCGTAGATGCTGCTCGACGACGCGTGGACCACGCGGCGCACTCCGGCGTCGGCGGCCGCCTTCAGGATCGAGAGCGTTCCGTGCGTGTTCGCGGTGTCGGTGGTGAGCGGGCGTTCGACGGAGCGCAGGACGGCCTTGTGGGCCGCCTCGTGGAACACCAGCTCGCAGCCCGCCACCGCGCGCGACGCGACCGATTCGTCGGCGACCGAACCCTCGATCAGCGTCGCGGCGGGGTGGATGTTGGCGCCGAAGCCCGTGCTCAGGTCGTCGAGGACGACGACGTCGTCGCCGCGGCCCACGAGCGCGTCGACCAGGTGCGATCCGATGAATCCCGCGCCCCCTGTCACCAACACCCGCATGGCCGGCGAGCTTACCGAGCCCCCGAATTGCGCGATCGGTATCGTTGCGACACTGCCGGCCGGGAGTGTCGCATGCCGATCCATTACGAGGCCGACGCCGATCACGTCGTCGTCATCACCATCGACCGGCCCGAAGCGCGCAACTCGTGCGACATGGAGCACTTCAAGCTCTTGCGCGAAGCGTGGGAACGGTTCGCGGCCGACGACTTCGCGTGGGTCGCGATCGTCACCGGTGTCGGAGAGGCGTTCTTCTCGGGCGCGGACCTGAAGAAGTACATCCCGGAGATCACGAAGTTCCAGACTGAGATCGCCGAGCAAGGGCTCACGGAGATCAACGGCTTTCGCCTCGACGACGGAACGCGTGCCGTGCTCCGAAACTGGCCCTTGTACAAGCCGGTCATCGCGGCCGTGAACGGCTTCTGTACGGCGGGCGGCATGGAGATGCTCGGCGGATGCGACATACGCGTCGCGTGCCCGGAGGCGAGCTTCGCCGTCATGGAGCCGAAGCGGGGCCTCTTCGCCGGCGGCGGGACGACGGTGCGGCTGCCGCGCCAGATCCCGTGGCCGCAGGCCATGGAGTTCTTGTTGTGCGCCGATCTCGTGCCCGCGGGTCGCGCGCTCGAGATGGGTCTCCTGAATGCAATCGTGCCCCGCGAGCAGCTGCTCGACGCGGCGCGCGACTACGCATCCCGAATCATCGCCAACGCTCCGCTGGCGGTACAGGCGACGAAGCAGAGCGCGCTGCAGGGTCTCTATTTCGACGAGGATCTCACGCACCAGCTCCGCGCCGCGGTGCGAGAGCTGCGAGAGGCAGTCGCGGACGGCGCCGATGCAGCCGCGGCGGCGGAGGTCCTGGAACGGCTCGGCCACGAGATGCGCTCCCCGTTCGAGAAGGAGTCGCGTCTCTCCGGCGTCATCTTCCGGACCGAAGACGCGAAGGAAGGCCCGAAGGCGTTCGCGGAGAAACGCGCACCAGTGTGGAAGTCGCGGTGACCCGCGCCGGTTCGACGGCATGATCGATCCGCGCACACCGTGCATCATCGGCGTCGCCGCGCGCACATGGCACCCCACCGACGTCGGCGCCGCCGGAGCGTCCGAGCCGCTGCTGATGTGGGAAGAGATGGCTCGCGCGGCCGCGGCCGACACCGGCCGGCCGGCACTGCTGCAACAGCTCCAGAGCTTGCAGATCGTGTACTGCCAGACGTGCCAGTACGACGACGCCGTCGCGCGTCTCGCGAAGCGCCTCGGCGCGGAACCGCGCCACTGTCACTATTCGGGCATCGGCGGCACGACGACCCAACAGCTCGTCGACGCGACCGCGGCGCGCATGTTGCGCGGCGAGCTCGACCTCGCGTTGGTCGCGAGCGCGGAGGCGTTGGCAACCAAACGCGCGTGGAAACGCCGCGGCGTCCGGTACGCGTACTCGCACCCGCCCGACGAGGTGCCGGCGTACCCGTGGGAGTCGCCGCCCGACCCGGTCGAGGTCGCGCACGAGGTGATGCAGGCCTGGCTCACGTTCGCGTTGTTCGACAACGCGCGGCGCGCCCGGCTCGGTGTTGCCCTCGACGCGTACCGTGCGGGCATCGGGGAGATGCTCGCACCGATGACGGCGATCGCGGCCGGCAACCCGCACGCGTGGTTCCGCACCGCGCGGAGTGCCGGCGAGATCTGCGACGCCCGGCCCGAGAACCGCATGATCGGCTACCCGTACACGAAGTACATGGTCGCGGTCATGGACGTCGACATGGCCGCCGCGCTCGTCGTCGCCACACACGAGCGCGCCGACGCGCTGGGAGTTCCCGCCGATCGTCGCGTCTACCTGCGCGGATGGGGGAGTGCAGAGGATCCTGTCATCGTCGCCGCGCACCCCGACCTCACGCGCTCACCCGCGATGACAGCCGCGAGCGGCCGGGCGCTCGCCGGTGCCGGCGCGGGCATCGACGACATCGCGCACCTCGACCTCTATTCGTGCTTTCCGAGCGCTCTGCATTTCGCCCGCGAGACGCTCGGCATCGCGGCGGGTGATGCGAGAGCACTGACCGTCACTGGTGGGCTCGCGTATCACGGCGGGCCGGCCAGCGGGTATCTCACGCACTCGATCGCGGCCATGGTCGAGCGACTTCGTGCCGACGCGGGCTCGTTCGGCCTTGTCAGCGGCGTCGGCATGCACATGACGAAGCACGTGTTCGGTGTCTACTCGACCGAACCGGGACCGCTGGCGTCGCCGGCACCCGCTCCCGCGGCCGACGGGATCCCGGTCGTCGCGAGTCACGAGGGGCCGGCCACGGTCGCGGCCTATTCCGTGGTCCACGACCGCGACGGCCATCCGGCGCGCGGCCTGGTGATATGCGACCTGCCGGGCGGCGCGCGGACGTACGCGAACCTGAGCAGCATCGAGGCGTGCTCGGAAGCCGAAGTGACCGAGCTCGTCGGCAAACGGGTCGTGCTCGCGAACGGCGAGGTCGACGGTCCCTTCGGTCGGGCGTTGGTCAACATCGCCCGTATGCCGGGATGAGCACGGTCGAGCCGCCGGTGGACCGTGATTGACAAGCCGCGAACCCATCCGTAGGTTCCCCCGTTACACTCGAACCCGTGTGACCTGTGTCACACTTCCGGAAGTTTCGGAGTTATTCAGTTTGGTGACGTCGGAGCCCGGCTTCGGCTGGAATCGGGGGGAAAAACGTGAATCGGAGTCGCAGGTCGCGAGCTCTTTCGGCCGTCGCAGTCGTCGCCACGATTGCGGTCATCGCTTCGGCATGCGGGAGCAGCAGCAAGCAAGGCGGCTCCAACACCAACAACGGTCCCGCGACGACCGCCGGGATCCACGACGACTCCGCCGGCGGAACGCCCGTACGAGGGGGATCGCTCACGTACGCGCTCGAAGCCGACACCAGCGGCGGCTTCTGCCTCTACAAGGCACAGCTCGCGATCTCCGGGATCATGATCGCCCGCACGATCTACGACACGCTGACCATGCCGGGCGCCGACGGCAAGATCCACCCTTACCTCGCGCAATCGGTGACCGGTAGCGCGAACAACACGGTCTGGACGATCAAGCTCCGGCCGAACATCAAGTTCCACGACGGTTCCGCACTCGACGCGGCGACGGTCAAGGAAAACCTCGACCACTACCGCTTCGACAATCCGCTCTTCACCTTCGTGTTCAAGGACGTGAAGGCGATCAGCGTCGTCGATCCGCTCACCGTCAAGGTCACGACCACGGTGCCCTGGAGTGCGTTCCCGTGGTTCCTGTGGAGCAGCAGCCGCCTCGGCATCATGGCGAAGGCGCAGATGGAATCGCCCGACTGCAACACCAAGCTGATCGGCACCGGCCCCTTCGAGTTCGTGTCGTGGAAGTTCAACGACAAGTTCGTCGCCAAGCGGAACCCGAACTACTGGTACCACGACCCGAAGACGGGGGCGCAGCTCCCTTACCTCGACCAGATCACATTCGTCCCGCAGCCCGACGGTTCCAAGCGCACGTCGTCGCTCGAGGCGGGCGACTTCACCGTGATCCACCAGTCCGACGCGCTCGAGATCGTGAAGATCCGCAAGGACGTCGCCGCGGGCCGGTTGAAGGACACCGAGTCGGACCAGTTCCCCGAGCTCGGGTACCTGCTGCTCAACGCGACGAAGCCGCCCTTCAACAACCTGTCGGCGCGCCAGGCGCTGGCCTACGGCATCGACCGCGACGTGTACAACCAGCTCCGCAACGGCGGGATCCTCCAGAACGCGACCGGCCCGTTCGGTCCCGGTGTCGACGCGAACCTTGCCGACACCGGCTTGCCGAACTTCGACCCCACGAAGGCGAAAGCGGCCGCGGCGCAGTACAAGACCGAGACCGGCAAGGATCTCACGTTCACGCTCGACTACCAGGCCGACCCGTCGACGACCCAGGACGCGCTCTTGGTCCAGCAGATGCTCCAGCAGAACGTGGGCATCAAGGTGCAGATCAACGCGGTGCCCGACCAGAGCACC